>CAYWBT010000006.1:0-34575 GCA_964456585.1 uncultured bacterium | reverse complement strand
TAGAGACACATAAAAAATGCTTTGAAAAGATGGCAACTATCCCTATTGTATGCGGAGTTTGAACAGTTCAGAATAGAAAAACAAGTATGGAGGATCTCAATGGCAGACAAGAAGGCAGACCTGGCAGGGCCTGGCATCGGCAACTATGAAGAACTGGAGAAAATTTTACCACAGGATTATCATTCCCTGCTCACTCCCAAGGAAACGCAGCAGGCGCTCACTCTTTTGAAGAACTACATCGAGGAGAATCTGTGCCGTGAACTGAACCTCATGATGGTCGCCGTTCCCCTGATTGTGGACGTCGAGAGCGGGGTGAACGATTTACTCGACCGTGACGGCTCACGGACACCGGTGGAATTTCCCATCTCGAATGACCACGGCAAGCACCCGGTCCATGCGCAGATCGTTCAGGCGGCGACCAAGTGGAAGCGGATGGCCCTGAAGCAGTTCGACATGGGCATCGGCGAGGGACTGTGTACCGATATGCGTGCGGTGCGCAAGGACTACTTCCTCGACCACGATCACAGCGCCTATGTGGACCAGTGGGATTGGGAACTGGCGATCACAGAAGAGCAACGTAACCTGCGGTTTCTGAAGGGCGTGGTACAGAAGATATGGAAGGTCCTGGTAGGCGCCGAGTCTTTTATACAGGACGCCTTTCCGCAGTTGAAGACCGACCGGTATCCGGACCTTCCCGAGGAGCTGACGTTCCTCCATGCCGAGGATATCCTCGACCGTTACTATGAGCTGCCCCGCAAAGAGCGTGAGAATGCAATCCTCCAGGACTACCCCGCGGTGTTCATCTACGGTATCGGCTGGCCGCTCCGGGACGGTCTCCCGCACGAGATGAGGGCGGCGGATTACGATGACTGGGTTTCCGAGATTCTGTCGGAGGATGGCAAACCCATGCACGGTCTCAACGGCGACATACTGGTCTGGAATCCGGTTACAAAGCGCCGTCACGAATTGACATCGATGGGTATCCGGGTAAACGCCGAGACACTGAAGATGCAATTGGAAATGAGCGGCCAGGAAGACTTTCTCGCGTTGCCCTATCACCGGGCGATCATCAACAACGAAATTCCGCTCAGCATCGGCGGCGGCATCGGCCAATCCCGCACGACCATGCTCCTGCTCAAAAAGGCGCACATCGGTGAGGTCAGTGTTACCGTGTGGCCCGAAATTCTCAAGGACATGTGCCGGAAGAAGAATATTTTCATTCTCGAGTGATCTAATACGATTTTAAGCTGATTACCGATTATATTATTGCTATCTTATAGTATATATGGACACAAGAAGATCAATACTCGATAACCTACAGATCGTCCTTGTAGAACCGCAGGTGCCCGGGAACGTCGGCGCTGCCGCACGTGCCATGAAGAACACGGGACTCTCGAGACTCGTGCTGGTGAGGCCATGGTTTTACGGCCATCCCCAGGCGCGGTACATGGCACACGGGAGTGTGGACATCCTTGACGGTGCCGTGGTGGCGGAAAGCCTGGACGAGGCGGTGAAAGGGTCCGTGCTCGTTGTCGGAACAACCCGCCGAAAACGCCACAATACGTTATACCTGAACCCGAGGCAGGCGGCGCATGAAATACTGGAAGGTGCGAGCGCCGGAACCGTGTCCGTTCTCTTCGGCCGTGAAGACAAAGGGCTATCGAACGAGGAACTGCGCTGCTGCCAGCTCCTGTTGAGCATACCGTCCTCTCAGGGGCAGCCGTCTTTCAACCTCTCACAGGCGGTCATGGTTGTCGCCCACGAGTTGTATACCACGGTGTTTTCGGGGAAGGAATTGTCGCTTGATCTCGCTCCCGCGGAAGAGCTTGCGTACATGTACGACCACCTGCGGAAATCCTTGACGACGCTTGGATTGGAACAGTGGAACGACGGCGACAATTACATGAAATCCCTGCGGCGGGTGTTTTCACGCACGAGGCTCGAGCGGCGTGATGTGGCGACCATCCACAAGCTGTGCGGTGAAATTGACAAGTACGCTTTTCGCGTTCGTGACGGCATGAAAAAACGGGGGAAACCGTGAATGACACATCGAGAATGGAGATCGCGGTGTATCCTCTTGGTACGGGCGATTCGAGCATTTCGCGTGAAGTCTCGCGGATATTCGACGTGCTCGACACATGCAACCTGACCTTCAATGTTACCCCGCTCGGCACGATTGTCGAGGGTTCCCCCGGCGAACTGTTTGAATTGGCACAACGTCTCCATGAAATCGTTTTTTCCGATACGGTGAAACGCGTGGTAACAGTGATGAAAATCGATGAAAGAAGGTGATTCGGTTTCATGTCACAACGGGTGAAAACAGGGGAAAAGAAACCACAATATCGGGTATCACCCCACGGCCGTGACTGGATGGTTATCCGGTGGATGCTTATTCTGCGGCCGGCCATTGTGACCGCCACTCTCGGCGTGGCGATGCTGATTTATCCGCAGGGCATGATCAACAAAATGCCGATAGGGGTGATTGTTGTCGGCACCTACGTGCTGACCATTCTCTACTGGCTGGCGCACAAATTTTCCGGAATTTTCCGTACCCTCCTGGCGATTCAACTCGCCTTTGATGTTTTCATCATAACGGTGATCATTCACTATACCGGGAACATCGAATCTCCGTTCGTGGGATTTTATTTCCTGGTGATCATGTGCGGTTCATTGTTTTTCAGGCGGCTGGTTACCATCCTGTTTACCGTCCAGGCGGTTGTTTTCTACGTCGTATATAATTCCCTGTATATGTTCAATTCGGAATTGAACATCGAGTATGTCCATTATGTTGAACTCCAGACGATCCTCTACAGTGTCCTCATGTTTGGGGTCGGCCTCCTGTCGAGCAGTTTCTCCGAGCGGCTCTTTAAAAAGGATACCGAACTCACCAGTGCGCTCAGACTACTCGTCGAGGCAAAGCTCGATACCTCCGATATTCTCCAGAGCATGACCAACGGCCTGATAACAGTTAACATGCAGGGTACCATTGTGTATCTGAACCATGCGGCGGAGAGAATCTTGCAGATTAATTCGAGAGATGCCACGGGGAGAAATTATCGTGATGTGCTCGGCAGCCGTGCAGGAGAAATGGTACAGGTCATCGAGCGTGGCCTCGTACGGAGAGATATCAATACCGAGCAAGAGATCCGGGTGAATGAATCGAACGGACACCCGGTGCCCATCGGTCTTACCTCGGTTCCGCTTTATGATAACGATAAGAGCCGCCGTGGCATCATTCTCAATTTCAAGAACCTGACCGAACGGAAGAAATTACTCGAGATGATCCGCCAGGCGGACAGAATGGCGGCGATCGGCGAGCTTTCTGCGGCCATTGCGCACGAGATACGCAATCCGCTCGCATCCATTTGTAATGCGGTCGAAGTACTCAAGGATATTATCGAATCCGACGAGCCGCATGTTGACGAACTCCTGAACATCATTGAGAAAGAGTCAAACAGGCTGCATCGCATCAGTTCCGACTTTCTTGATTTCGCCCGTGTCAAGGATTCCCGTGCGGCAAAACTTGATTTACGGAGGATCGTTGAAGAAGTCGTGCTTCTCATCGAAAACGACCCGCGGATGACCACCGATGTTTCGATTCATAACGAGATTACAACGCCGGTCTTCATAAAATTTGACGAGGATCACCTCAAGCAGCTTATGATTAATATTATAATCAACTCCCTTGAAGCGATGAAAGGCAGGGGGGAAATATCAATCAGAACAGAAAACAACGCCCCGGTGGAAAAATCTTTTATCAGGTTAATTATCTTCGATAATGGCCCCGGTTTTCCTGAAGATACTTTGAAACAAGTATTCGAGCCATTTTTTTCCACTAAGAGGGGCGGCACCGGCCTGGGGCTGGCATTGGTCCGCAAGCAGGTTATCGGCAACCACGGGAGAGTACTGGCACGAAATCGTGAAGATGCGGGAGCCGAAATCGCCCTTGATATCCCGGTATACGGAGATGAATAATGTTAAAAAAAATACTGGTAGTTGATGATGAACAGAGTATGAGAGATACCCTACGTATCATGCTGGAAAAGGAAGGATTTGATATCAGCGATGCGGTCAATGGGCGAGAGGCCATCGAACGGTGTACAAACGAAACGTTCGATCTCGTCCTCACCGACCTGAAAATGCCGGAGCTCGACGGGATCGAGTTTGTCGAGAAGCTCACTGCCATGAGTGACGTTCCCATTATCATCATGACCGCATACGCCACAAAAGAAGAAGCGATACGGGCATTGAATCTGGGCGCAACATTTTTCATCGAGAAACCGTTCAAGAAGCAGGAGCTGATGAATTTTATCAACAGGTCGATAAAAATGAAGGAACTTATCCAGGAGAATCGGAAGCTCAAGAGTAACCGTGAAAAGCAGTTCACTCTGGAAATGATCATCGGCTCATCTCCGCAGATATCCGTGATAAAATCACTTATTCAGAAGGTGGGGAAAACAGAATCGAACGTCCTCATCTCCGGCGAGAGCGGAACCGGCAAGGAGATTGTGTCACGGGTGCTTCATAGTCTCTCCGACCGTTCAGACGGTCCGTTTGTTGCGATCAACTGTGGTGCGATCCCCCAGGAACTTCTCGAGAGCGAGCTTTTCGGCCATATCAAGGGATCGTTCACCGGCGCCATCAAGGACAAGACCGGCCTCATGGAACTGGCGAATACCGGCACGTTTTTCTTTGACGAGATCGGAAATACAAGTCCCTCCATCCAGGTGAAGATATTACGCGCCATCCAGGAACGCGAAGTGTTGCCGGTCGGTGGTCAATTAGCCCGAAAGGTCGACATCCGCATCATTGCGGCAACCAATGAAAATCTCGAGGAAGCCATTAAACGTGATGAATTCCGGAAAGACCTTTACTATCGCCTGAATGTCATCAACATCCATATTCCCCCGCTCCGCGGGCGACGGGAAGATATTGAACTGTTATTCATGCATTTTCTCAGACAAAAAGATGCATCTGGAAGTATTCATGCCCAGAGGAGCAATAAACAGTTAATGAAAATCCTCTTCGAGTATGATTGGCCGGGAAACATCCGCGAGCTCGAAAACACCGTGGAACGGCTCGTGGCCCTTTCACACCAGGGGAAAATCGATTGTGCTATGCTGCCTGAACATATCAGGCATCCCAAGCAAGGCCAGCTTGTCAGCAGTACCCCCAAGCCCATTCCTTCAATGGAGGAGATTGAGAAAGCCTATATCCATTGGATTCTCTCCGAGTGCAATGGACAGAAACAGAAGGCCGCCGAAATGCTCGGTATCGGGCGTACCACTCTCGACAGGAAGATTGACAAATACCGGCTGAAATGATGCTGATTGCGCCACGCGCCCGCCCGCGCGCAGTTGGGAAGATGACATGCGCTTTCACGTGCCCTGTCCAGCGGATTACTATCGGTGCTTCCCATGTCTCAAAATGGAGTGATCTGTAGCAAATTGATGATATGCAGTCGGAAAGCGGGGGAAAGGTACCGCGAAGAATGTTTTGCATCTTATTATTATTTAATACGATACAATGTAAATACCTCGTATTGGCACGAAGTTTGCCGCTCTATATCCAAGAAATTGCACCTGAATATTATGGGAACATACCCATAATTCATGTACCAACTCCAGTTCACCTTTTTACCGTTAGGGAGGTTTCATCATGTTTATCAGGAGAAACGATCGAGGATTCACGCTTGTCGAGCTCATGATCGTTGTGGTAATCATCGGTATTCTTGCCTCGATCGCGATACCCAAGTTCACGACACTCATCACCAGGACAAAATTGACCGAGGCCAAGCAGATTCTACGTCAGATTATTAACCTCGAGAAATCCTACTACCTGTCCGAATCAACCTACAAAGCTTTCGTCGCAGGCGCCGCCCAGAGCGATATTGGATTTGAGCAGCCCGACGACGCGAAGTTCACCTACAGCTTTGCACTCGATGCCGGTAACCTCGATGACTCGATGGCAACGGCGCTTGAAATCGCTGATGTCAATGGTAACGGAGTTTCCGATACCGATGGCCTCACCCTCCAGATTGATGGCGATCAGGGGACTGTCGGTGCTGACATGACCTGGTAGCTTGTATGAACAACAAGAAGGGGTTGGATGTATTTCCAGCCCCTTTTTTTAGTGAATACCATGTTAGTCTACCCGAAACGGAGCACTACCGCTCAGAACGCTACAAACAGGTTAAACCAGATGTATCAGGGACGTGAAAAAGGCTTTACCCTCGTCGAGCTCATGATTGTTGTCGTGATTATCGGGATACTTGCGAGTGTTGCGGTACCGAAGTTCAGTTCACTCATTATCAGGGCGAAGGTTGTCGGTGCGAAGAAGATACTAAACCAGATTATCCATCTTGAACGAACCTACTTTATGACCCATGAACAGTACCAATCGTTTGCCATGGGACAGGATCAGGCAGATATAGGTTTCGAGCAGCCCGATAATCCGCGATTCACCTACGGTTTTACGGTTGATGCCGGCGATCCCTCGAATGCCTCTATCGGCACCGCGATCGAGATCGGCGATATCAACGCAAATGGGAATGACGATATAGACGGCTTAACGTTAACCCTCGGCGGAACGCAGGGAACGGTCGGCTCCGATATTTCCTGGTAGGAATTCTCGTCAGGTTCGGTACGAGTTACCGGGCTCCCGCAGCACACTCCTTCAGCGCCTCTCCCGCGGCGGCGATGGTAGTCTCCAACGCAGCGCTATCGTGCCGGGTGGAGATGAACACAGTTTCGAAAGGCGAAGGCGGGAGCAGTATCCCGCGTTTCAGCATGGCACGGAAGAACCGTGCAAACATACCGGCATCGCTGCCTGAAGCTCCGGGGTAATCGGTGACCGGGTTCGCGGTAAAAAACACCGTAAACATTGATCCCACCGAATTAATCGTACAGTCAATGCCCGCGTTTTCACCGGCCGCCAACAATGCGCTCGTCAGTTGTGCGCCGCTGTTTTCGAGTTGTTCATACGTTTCGTCGTTGTCGATGAGGTTCAGTGTCGCCAGTCCGGCGGACATGGCGAGCGGATTTCCGGAGAGCGTTCCCGCCTGGTACACCGGTCCAAGGGGGGCGAGCCTGTTCATGATCTCCGCCCTACCGCCATAGGCGCCCACCGGCAGCCCGCCGCCGACTATTTTCCCGAGCGTGGTGATATCCGGCATAACACCGAACCGTCCCTGGGCACCCGCGCGTGAGAGCCTGAAACCGGTGATCACTTCATCGAAGATAAGCACGATTCCCTCGGCATCCGCTATATCCCGCAATCCCTCGAGAAATCCCGGGACCGGCGGCACGGTTCCCATGTTCCCCGCGACCGGTTCGACAATAATCGCCGCGATATCTTTACGGTTTGCCTCCGCCAGCGCGCGAACCTGCTCGATATCGTTGTATTCGGCGACCAGCGTATCGCCGGCAGTACCCTGCGTAATACCGGAACTGTCCGGTATGCCGAGCGTGAGCAATCCCGAACCGGCTTTGATGAGGAAACTATCGCCATGGCCGTGATAGCAGCCGTTGAACTTGATTACCTTGTTGCGTCCGGTATAGCCGCGTGCGAGCCTGAGCGCGCTCATGGTCGCCTCGGTTCCCGAATTGACCATCCTCAGAAGCTCGATCGAGGGCATCATGGCGCGAATTTTTTCCGCAAGTTGTATCTCAATCTCGGTCGATGCGCCGAAACTCGTCCCCCGTTCGGCAGCTTCCTTCACCGCGGCGATGATGTCCGGGTGGGCATGTCCGGCGATCATCGGCCCCCACGAGCCGATGTAATCGATATACTCGTTACCGTCCACATCCCAAATCCTCGATCCGCCGGCCCGTTCGATGAACAGGGGATCGCCTCCCACCGACGCGAAGGAGCGTGCGGGAGAGTTAACGCCGCCGACAATCGAGGCGACCGCACGCTGATGAAGCAGACGTGATGTACCGAAGCGGGTATTTTTCATGGCTGTCCCTTTTTACCACAACCTGTTTGCAGTGGCGTTACCTTTTGTAAAACAATGGATTGCTTATCGACTGATGAGTGTCATATGCATACCGTCTTCCGGGTACTCAGGGTGTGCCGCCGGACGATTTCCCTATCGGCGAAACGCGCGTTCCGGGAACGTACAAACAGTTCGGTTCCTCCCCGAGAAAGTCCCCTGAATCGCAATATGCGCGGGCACGGCAGCCGCCGCAGACACTCCTGAATTCGCATATTCCACACTTGCCGTGATACTCGTCCACCGCCCGGATGTGTGAGAAGAGTTCCGATGTCTCCCAGATTAATCCGAGATCGTACCCGGTGGTTCGCAGGTTTCCCGCTTCGAGCTCGAGAAAGCCGCAAATCTGGACTTTCCCGGTGTGGGAGACGAACACGAAGTTTTTCCCACCGATGCATCCACCGGAAGCGCTTCCTCTTCCGGGGTGCGATGCCGGTTGTTCACTCGGCCCGGCATCCTGAATAACATCGTCATGCTGAGCCTGTCGGATGACACGAGTGTAGTGCGGGCTGCAGGTCGGCTTTATCTCGAGGGGAGAGCGTTCGGCAATCCGGGCTATTCGCATGAGGGCGTTTTCATACTCTTCCGGCGAAAGAGCGCTCTGGGCGAGACCGCTACCGCGTCCCATCGGTACGAGGAGAAACGGATGAAATCCGGCAGCGCCGATACTCACCGCCCGGTCGTGCAGCGCTTCGAGTTCATCGATGTTATGGACGGTCAGCGTACTGTTGACTTGAAATTCAAGACCGAGACGCCGGGCATTATCGATACCCCTGAGCGTTCTTTCATACGCACCCGGTACGCCGCGGAATGTATCGTGCGTTTCCGCCGATGCGCCGTCCAGGCTGACACTGATACGTGAAACGCCGGTATTGATTAGCTTGGTAACCGTCTCCTCGGTCAGGTAGTGGCCGCAGGTGGCGAGAACGGTTCTGAAGCCGAGTTGGGTGGAGTACGCGGTAATTTCAAATACATCCTCACGGAGGAGGGGCTCGCCTCCGGTCACGATGATAATCGGCCGTGCGAAGGTGGCGGTATTGTCCAGGATTTTCTTAATCTCGCCGAGAGACAGTTCATCCGGGTATATGGTCTGCTCGGAGTTGCTGCGGCAATGTTTGCACCTGAGGTTGCAGGTCCGTGTCACCTCGAGAGCGATCAAGCGCAGGGGGGGAGCATTCATGTCAGCAGCCTCGCAGCTTCACGGGCGAAGTACGTCAGGATCATATCAGCCCCAGCCCGTTTGATCGAGGTGAGACTCTCCAGCATGACCGCATCGAGGTTCATCCAGCCGTTCCGGGCCGCCGCATGGATCATCGCGTACTCGCCGCTCACCTGGTAGGCTGCAATCGGCAGATCGAAGCGATTGCGTGCTTCGCTAATTATATCGAGGTAGGGCATGGCTGGTTTCACCATGATTATATCGGCACCTTCTTCGATGTCGAGGGCGATTTCACGAAGGGCTTCGCGCCTGTTCGCCGGATCCATCTGGTAGGATTTACGGTCGCCGAACTGCGGTGCCGATTCCGCCGCTTCACGAAACGGGCCGTAGAACGAGGACGCATATTTTGCCGAATACGCCATGATCGGCACCGTCTCGAATCCCCCGGTGTCGAGTGCCTTCCTGATGTGACCCACCCGACCGTCCATCATGTCCGATGGCGCGATAATATCAGCCCCGGCCCGGGCATAGGCGACGCCTGTTTTCGCAAGGAGTTCGAGGGTCGCGTCGTTGTCGACTTCGCCGTCTCGTATAACGCCGCAGTGGCCGTGGTCGGTGTATTCGCACAGGCACACGTCGGCAATGACGACCAGGTCGGGGAGCCCGGCCTTGATTTTTCGAACCGCGGTACAGATGATACCGTCATCTGCGTAAGCTTCTATGCCGAGCGCATCCTTTTTCTCCGGGATGCCGAAGAGTATCACTGCCCGAATGCCGTCCTGGTATGCGTCACCGCATTCTTCTTCGAGCACATCCGCCGACATCTGGTGGACGCCGGGCATGGCGCTCACCTCTTCTTTATAGCCGGAGCCGTGACGAACAAACAGCGGGAGGATGAAGTCATCAGGTGCAAGGGTCGTCTCGCGCACCATGTCCCGAAGATGCGCCGAACCTCTCAGCCGTCTCATCCTTGTGTGTGGGTATCCCATGTTCAAACCTCCATAAAGTATTTCATGACGGTTTTTTTCAGCTCATGGATCGTTTTCAGCAGGAGCACGTCCGAATCAACGGCAATATCTTTCATACCGGAAAGGATGTTCCGGGCTTCGTCGGCCGAACGAGCGTGGATCATGGTATAGAGTTCATACGGCCAGTTCGGACGGGACTCTCTGAGGTAGCAGTGACTGACCGATTCCATGTTGGCAAAGCGTTCACCCCAGTCTACGACATCGGGGCCCTTCCAGGCCGCAAGAATATTTTCGGTATACCCGATCTTCCGGTGATTGAGTCGGGCGCCGAACCGTCGGATCACCCCGTTTTTACACCATGCCGCGAGCGTGGACAACACCGTTTCCTCGTCGGTGCCGCCTGTGCCGGCGATTGCGGCGAACGGCATCTCCGTAAGGGGTACCTGTTTCTGGAGTGTCCGGACCAGCTTTTTTTCGGATTCGTTCGGGGAATACACGTCTGTGCTGTGTGCACCGCATGACGGCTGCTGTACCTCGGAACCCCAGACCGCGCTTATCTTGAATACCCGTTTTGTCGGGAGATTCAGGACGTCGCGAACGCCGGGGAATGATGCGCAGCGCTCGAGGATTGCCCCGAGTCTTTCTGCGTCGAGCGCAGTTACCGTGAACCAGACGTTGTACTCGTTGTCCCGGAGATAGGCATGGGTGATCTCATTAATTTCAATGACCGCCGCCGCGAACCGTTCGATGCCGTGATCGTCAACTTTTGCCGCCGCAAGGGTGCTCACATACCCGAGTTTTCGGGGGTCGAAGACCGGTCCTAGTGCACGGATAATCCCGCTGTCTTTCATGGCGATGAGCGCGTCGATAACCTTCCGTTCGGTTGATCCGGCACGCTCGGCGAGCGCCTGAAACGGTCGGGAAACCAGGGGGAATCCAGCCTGTATTATGGGGATAAGCTGGTGAGCGAGCTGTTCGCCGTTCTTTCCTGCCGGGACGCTATGCAATACCGATCTCCTCGTCAGTGAGGTAACAGGCGGGGTCCGGTGCCCACTGATCCCCGGTGACCGCCTCGGCACGCGCACGGAAATTCCCGCCGCAGATGTCGAGAAAACGGCATCGGGAACACCTGCCGGTAACATGTTCTTTTTTGTTTTTCAACTTCATGAGAAACTCGTTCGACGTATCGGTCCAAATCTCCCCGAAGGGACGTTCAAGCACATTGCCGAGCGTATGGTTTCGCCAGAACTGGTCAGCATACACGGAACCGTCCCAACTCACCGCCGATACGCCGACTCCGCTGCTGTTTCCCCCGTTGAGTTTGAGTAGCTCCATTACTTCTTGTGCCCGATCAGGATTTTCCTGGAGCAACCGCAAATACAGGTGCGGCCCGTCGCAGTGATTATCCACTGTCAGGACTTCTATTTGCCTACCGCCTCTGTGACGGTCTGCGGTGAGATCGATGATGGAGTCGACGACTTCACGGGTTTTATCGAGGGAAAGCGCTTCCTCCACAAGAGTTTCGCCGCGACCGGTGTAGACGAGATGATAAAAGCAGATACGGGGGATGTTTTCCTCATCCATAATATCCATTACCCGGGGGATGTCCGCGATATTTCTTTTGGTCATGGTAAAGCGTAATCCCGTTTTGATACCGGCATCACGGGCTTTTCTCAGTCCTTCAATTGCACGATCGAAGGAATGCTCCACCCGGCGGAACTGGTCATGGATATCCCGCGTTCCATCCAGGCTGATGCCAATATATGAGAGTCCGACAGAAGCAAGCTCGTTGGCCATCTCTTCGCTCAGGAGCGTTCCGTTCGAGGAAATGACCGCGCGCATGCCGCGCTGGACTGCGTGACGGGCGAGCCGAACGATGCCGGGATGAAGCAACGGCTCACCGCCGGAGAAGAGTACCACCGGGCTCCCGAAATCGGCGAGATCATCAATCACCCGCAGCCACTCGTCTGTGGTGAGTTCGTTCTCGGCCGAGGATTCCGCTGATCCGGCATAACAGTGAACGCACCGGAGATTGCAGCGCTTCGTGATGTTGAGGATAACCACCGGCCGCTTATCCTCCGAAAACTGCAGGAGGTGCGAGGGCAGATTCGAGGAACGGCGTTCATATCGGAGCACATCCGAAGTCTCAACCGTTCCGCAATACAATTTAGAAATTCCAATCACCGCATACTCCACTATGTTTGACGGGACTGATCGCCGTTGTGTTGAATGTAAAAAAGGTTAGATTCCGCAGACCGTTTGTTTAATAGCTTCCGCAAGACCCGCCGTCGTATATTCTTCAGCCTCGATATCCGGTGTGAGACCGAACTGCCTGAGCGCGAGCGATGTCTGCGGCCCGATGCTGGCGTACCGCACCGTATCCGCCAGGTCGCCCGGTGCAATCTGGGAAAACAGCCCCTCAACCGTGGATGAACTGGTGAACGTGATGATATCGATACTCCCTTCCCGCAGGCGATCGAGTACGTAGGGCTGCAGCGTCGTTGTCCGTGTTGAATAAAACGCCGCCTGATCAACCAGCGCCCCCGCCTCCCGCAAGCCGTCCGGCAGCGTCGTGCGTCCCCTGTCCGAGCGGACGATGAGGAACGAAACGCCCGCGATCGTGCCATGCGATAGTATTGCTTCGAGGAGACCTTCGGCTATGAAAGATGTCGCCGTAATATCCGGTACGATTCCGTAGTTCGAGAGAGCATCTCCGGTCACCGGCCCGATGGCGGCGATCTTTTTGCCCGCAAGCGCCCGGGAATCAGTACGTCTTTTCTTTAACGCCCGAAAAAAGGAATCGATCCCGTTTGCGCTTGAAAAGACCAGGTATTCGTATTTCCCCAAGGTATCCAGTACCCGGGATACCTCATGCGTATCGATGGTATCTACCGTTTCGATCGTTGGCATGAGCACCGGATGAGCGTCCCAGGCGCGCAGCGTTTCCGTGAAGGACCGTGACTGGTGTTTCGGACGGGTTACGCCGATCCTCAATCCTGAGAGGGGGCCGGGCTCATACCAGTGGAGCTGTTCAGCGAGAGACACCGTTTTCCCCACGATCAAGAGGGCGGGAGGGATCACCTTCTCACGGTCGGCGGCTGCCGCGATATCTTCCAATGGTGCAGTCACTGTCCGCTGGAGAGGTGTTGTTCCCTTTTCGATGAGTGCAGCGGGAGTGTCGGGAGAAACACCGCCTGCCTGGATCTCGCGTGTTATTGATGCGATGTTACCCACGCCCATAAAAACGACGATCGTATCGACGCTTTCCGCCAGGCGGCGCCACCTGACCGGATCCTCCTTTTTTCCCTGTGCACCGTGTCCGGTGGCAACACCGAGGGAGGATGAATAATCACGATGGGTCAGCGGTATGCCGGCATAGGCAGGAACAGCGTTGAGTGCCGATACACCGGGAACGACCGCGAACGGAATACCTTCACGCCTGAGCCGCGCGGCTTCCTCGGCACCACGTCCGAAGAGGAACGGGTCGCCGCCTTTCAACCTGACGACCACGCTGTGCTGTGTGCCATAGCTCACGATGAGATCGTTGATTTCATCCTGTGTTTTCGTGTGACTGCCGGCCTGTTTCCCGACATCAACAAGGATGCAGTCGGGACGGGTTTCGAGAAGAAGTTCCTGATCGGTAAGCCGGTCATAGAGGACGACATCGGCTTTCCTAAGAAGATCGAGAGCTTTCACGGTTACAAGGCCGGGATCGCCGGGACCGGCGCCAACAAGAAATACCACGTGCTCCTACTCCCTCTTTGAAAGTTTCTCGTTGATAGTTTCCAGATAATCTATCGCCAGATCGTGTGTCGCCTCTTTCAGGCCATCGCGTGAACACACGATATTCTTCTTAATATATTCGCCCGGAGCGTATTCGACGAACGCGTGAAAAGATACGCCGTCTTCTACCGGGAGAGCGAGGACCCCGATGGGTGCATGACATCCCATGTCGAGTGTGGCGATAAATGACCGCTCTGCATCGACGCAGAGACGAACGGTCGGATTGTCGATGGCTGCCAGGTACTCAATGGTAGTACTGTCTTGTGCACGGCATTCCACGCCGATCGCGCCCTGGCAAGGTGCCGGAATAAAATCAGTTGCATCAAGATATTCGGTAACAACGGAAGTCATATTGAGCCTTTTCAGCGCGGCAGCTGCCAGGATGATGGCATCGTATTCGCCGCGTGAAAGTTTCTCTATCCGGGTCCCGATGTTGCCGCGGATGTGCGTGAATTCAAGGTCGGCACGTTTCCGCCTGATCAGTGCCCTGCGGCGATCGCTTCCGGTGCCGATCACACTGCCGTTCGGGAGGGTCTCGAGTGTGTAACCGTTCCGCGCAATGAGCACGTCACGCTGGTCTTCCCTGAACGGCGAAGCCCCGAGAATCAAGCCGGCAGGAAGTTTCGAGGGCAGGTCCTTGAGGCTGTGAACCGCGACGTCAATTTCCCCCGCCATGAGGGCTTTTTCCAACGCCTGGACGAAGGCGCCGCGTCCCCCGAAACTCGAGAGCGGAGCTTTGAGGTCCTGGTCGCCTTTCGTCTTGATAATCTTCGACTCTACGGTAATACCCGGTACGGCATCACACAGGCAATTTTTTACCGCTTCGGTCTGTGCAAGCGCGAGTTTACTTCCCCGTGTGCCGAGAATGATCGTTGTTCTCATGTGACAGCGTCTCCGGGTCCGCTGTGTTTATCCTTGATGAACAATTCGGTGATTGACTCGATAAGCCGCCTGCGAATTTTCCCCGATACCGAATTCCGTACGGTGATTGTCGGGTTGTGAAGAATTTTCCGTACAATGCGACGGCTAACTTGATCGAGTATATCCAGCGTTTCAGGGGAAACGCGATGTTGAACCATTTTCAGCTCTGCGAGCCGGATATCTTCCAGCTTGTCGCGGAGGTCGTTGATCACCGGGATGGCATCGCGTCCCTGGAGCCATGATGTATAGTCCTCCACCGCCTTTGTTATGAATTCCCGGGCTTTTTCCGCTTCATTCTTCCTCTTGTCCCGGGTCTCGGTGGTAACATCCTCGAGGTCATCGATATTGAACAGGTGGACATTCTCCAGTTCTGAAGTATCGGGGGCGACGTTGCGCGGAACGCCGAGATCGATGAGCGAAAGTCGTTTGCCACGCCGCATCCCGACATGTTCAGCGAGCGTTTCTTTTGTCAGGATCGGTGACGTCGAGATTACCGACGTGATGACAATATCGACCGTATCAAAGAGGTCGCCCATCTTCTCAAACGGTATTGCCTCGCCGGAGAGTTTTTGAGCGAGGGAAACCGCATGTTCGTACGTCCTGTTCGCGATGAAGAGCTGTTGAATGCCGCAATCCTTCAATTGTTTCGCACAGAGCGTTCCGATCTTGCCCGCCCCGATCAAGAGAACGCTCAGCCCATCGAGATTGCCAAAGATCTTTCCAACAAGCATCACCGCTGCGGAACTGATCGAAGTGATTCCCTCCCCGATCGAGGTCTCGTTCCGGATCTGCTTCCCTACCTGGAAAGCAGAGTGAAAAAGACGATTGATCGCCGGCCCGGTACACTGGTTATCGCATGCCAGGGCATAGGCGTCTTTTACCTGTCCGAAAATCTGCGTCTCTCCCAGTATTTGGGAGTCGAGGCCGGATGTCACGTTAAACAGATGCTCGATCACCGCACTGCCGTTATAATGGTAGAGGTGAGTGAGAGTATCCTGCCCATTGTCCGTGCTCGTCTCGATATAGTGGTCGACACGTTCCCGAACTTCTTCAAACGGCGCGGTGATGTAAGCATAAATTTCAGTCCGGTTACAGGTCGAGAGGGCGACGCATTCACTTATGCCATCTATGTGATGTAGATCACATAAAATCCCGGGAATGGTCTCCTCGGTAAACGATAACGTTTCCCGTATTTCGACCGGGGCCGTTTTGTGAGATATCCCCGTCAGGAGGAAATCATTTTCTGTAGTTCCGTCCATACCTTTTCTTCACCCGAAGTTGTGAAAAATGTTCGTGCGGCACCACTGCTGATCCAGTCGAGCGCCCGTTTTTTTCCGTCGGGCGTCAGAGACGCCTTCGACTGCACATAGCTGCGCATCTCGCCGGCTACGCGGATAAAATCACCCAGAGACCCGGGGTACCGTTCCTCGAGTTCCTTTCTGAGTGCCGCCGCTAGACCGGGACACTGACCGCTCGTTGATATGGCGATCCGTAGGGGACCGCGTTTTACCTGTGCGCCGGAAAAGAAATCACAGTTCTCAGGGTCATCCACGGCATTGATGAGAGTACCGTTTTTCCGGGCGATTTCAGCAATTTTCGCATTCACCGCCGAATCGTCTGTCGCGGCGAAGACCAGGAATGTATTGTCTATATCTCCCGGTTCAAAGGAGCGCCTGATAAGGGTGATCGATCCCGCCTGTGCCTGTTCCTCGATCGCTGGCAGGGTAACGTCCGCAACCACGATAACATCCGCTCCGGTATCAAGCAGGTCAGCGACTTTACGAACCGCGACCTTCCCACCACCGACCACGACGCAGCGTCTTCCCTCCAAGAGGAGAAACAGCGGATAACAGGGGCTATTTTCCATGACGAAATAGTACCTTTCCTTACTGAGAAAATACCGCAGGAAACATACTTTTTGAAACAAGGTTTTATTAAGGTAACCTTATAATATAATAAAAAGCGGAAGATTATTCCCCGATTTCTAAAAAAAAATTTACGTACAATGGAAAAAAGAGAAACATGGTTATACAAAAGACCACGTGAACTGATCGTGAAAAGTTGTATTGTACCTCACAACTTCTTATATACGTCTCGTGCTACCACGACGGTAGGAAGGGATTGCGCTTCAGTATTCCGTGTCATTCGTTATTATACTCACAGATGTGTAAACAGTTACAGCCTTCCCCGCACAGGAAAGTCGTCTCCTTGCTGCTCGGCAATAGTAGTTTCCACGGTGCCAACGCACAAGCGGTCCACGGGTGGGTACCGGGTGCTTTCCCCCGCGTCACTAATATTCACCTTGCACCCAACATAAAGAAAGAGTTATCTTATTATGCTAACTTTATCGGTATCTTCTCTTCGAGTGTGCGATTGTTAGGGCAGTCTTGAGCCTGAAAAAGATAAGATTGCGTGACGGCTGGTCGTTTATAAGGCGAGTATGCGTTTCCGGATCAAGAGGGTGGACGTTTTCGTTATCTGTCCGGGACGCTTCACCGTACCAACGAGAACCGGTACGGATGTAAAACTGCATGAAGGAACAATCGGTGGTGAACCCAAAGCTGAAACCAGATAAGCTAATGAAAACGCTCAGATCTCTTGAGCAGGCGCCTGCCAAGGACTACGCCCATATTGTGGGAACGTACGACTTCAATGATTTTTTGCTCACCATCGAGCATGTGCCTGATCGACCCGAACGGTATCCGACGCATGTTCGGGTAACCGTTCCCCATATGTTCGCGAAATTCCCGAAAGATGTGTTCACGCCGAAAAGTCGTGAAATTGCCGCCCGTGATTTTATCGCACGGTCGTTCGATTCCCAGGCTCCCCGGTTTTCAGCATCGCAACCCGGTATCAGGGGTGGAACCATATCCATCGAGACACCGGTGCGGGAGGTGCTTGAAATAAGCGCCGTCGTCGTTAATGACAATTCCATTGAGGCCAGGTTTACCGTTGAGCTGCCAGTGCAAAAGGGGCGTATTTCCTGCCCGGCGGCACTTGAACTGTTGACGAAGAAAGTGCCTGCCCTTGTTCGTGAATGTCTCATGTTCCCGAACATGGACGGTGAAAAGCTCGCCGATTGGATCGAAACGGCCGAAGACGCAGAATACCTCAGGGGAGCGCTCGCTGACCGCGGGCTGGTCGCGTTTGTCGCCGATGGCAGCATTTTGCCGCGCCGTATCTCTCAGGCGGTAAAGGGGATTGTCCCCTTTACCTCGCCGGATGAACTCGCGGTCACGCTTGACCTGCCGAACCTCGGGAGTATCCGCGGCATGGGTATTCCGAAGGGCATCACGCTCATAACCGGGGGAGTTTCGCACGGGAAGACAACGCTTCTGCGGGCGATCGAGCTTGGTGTGTACAACCACCATCACGGCGATGGCAGAGAATTTGTGGTAACTGCGCCCGATGCGGTCGGTGTCCGTGTCGAGGAAGGACGGCGCATCGAGCATGTAGACATCTCACCCATTATCGGAACCATCGCAACGAATATCGATACCAAGAAATTTTCCTCGCATTTAGCCCCGCCCGCGGCATCACTCGCGGCAAATCTCATGGAGGCACTGGAGATTGGAACGTCTCTCCTGCTGTTCGATGATGAAAACATTACGGCTAACATGCTCGGCAATGACGGTCATATGCAAAAGCTCGTTCCACTCGGAGATTCACCAGCGCATGGGCTGGTGGATATACTGCCGAGGCTTCGGGATGAGCATGGTATATCTTCAATCGTGGCGGGTGGTTCGGGGGACTTTTTCGCGGTTGCCGATACCGTCATTACCATGAAAAATTATGTCTGCCGTGATGCAACTGCCGAAGCGAAGCGAATCACGGAAGAGTTCCCAACCGGGCGGGTGTGGGAGCATGATAAACCGTTCCCACTGCCGGCAGGACGCTGTCCGCTTACCCATAGTCTCGAACCCTTCAAAACAGAACATGATTCACGGTCGCGGCCGCAGATGCGGCGTTACGTGCAATATGGTGACGAGTACATTGATGTCGCGAACATCACGCAGCTTATCGGCCAGGCCCAGGGTCGGGGGATAACACGCGGTATTGCGATGGTATTCAAGATGATGAATAGCTCGCGATCTCTCAGTGAGGCAGTACATCGCGTAATGGAACGTGTCGAAAAAATCGGGCCCGATGCGCTTTCGAATCGACATATGGGCGACCTTTCTTCTTTTCGTGCCTACGAACTTGCTGCAGTAATAAACCGTCTGAAAAATCTGAAAATACAATGATCGAAAACCGGGACTGAAAGAGAATCAGTCTCCGCCATTGAATGGATGAGCCCCACGGCCGTGTTCACGGGAGAGGATCGCGCCCTGTTTCAATTCGCGCTTTCGGGTACGACCGCAATTTCCATATTGAGCTCTCTGAATAGAATCATTATATTCACGACAGGAGGACCACCCGATGAGACTGTTGGTGTTTTCCACGAGCCCCAGGAAATGCGGTAATACAGAGAATCTACTAGACGAGTTGGTTAAGGGTGTCATCGAATCAGGTGACGAGGGTATCGAAATTGAAAAATTCAGAACCCACGAACTCGACATCGAACCCTGTACCGGCTGCGGCGCTTGTGATACCAGCGAGCGTTGTGTTATCGACGATTCTTTCCAAAATCTGTTTGATCTTCTGATCGCATGTGATGGTGTTGTTTTTGCCTCGCCGCTGTATTTCATGAACGTGCCTGCACGCGGCAAGGCGCTTATCGACCGGTGCCAGGTGTTCTGGGCGGCAAAACACCGCCGGAAGGCCGATCTCTTCGGGGGGCGCATACGTCCCGGAATGCTCATTGCGTGCTCCGGTGCCCGTCATGGCCCCGGGGGATCACCGGTTTTCAGGGGATTTGAGGACACGATGACCTATGTTTTCGATTCGCTCGCCCTGGAATTGATCGAGCGCCTGCAGTTTTCCGGGATTGATGCCGGGGAGGATGCGGCGAATTTAGTTGCTGTGAGGAACCAGGTGTATCGCGCCGGTGCAAGAATGGCAAAGCTCCTGCGGGGAACCTGATGGGAAGACCACAGGTTCGGGACGGAACATGGTTGCCCCCTTCTTCGACCGCAACTCTTGTTGAGCAGGATCGGGGTACCGTCGAAAAGCGATCTTTCGAAGTCTCTGTGGATTACGAACCACTGAGATGAAGGGTCGCGGGAGTATGCGGATGTAGATTCTCCTTGACAACAGGGGAACAACAGATATATATTAAAATGCGAGTGTGCTCGCACTATCGTCGCGCGGGAGTCTTGACTGACCGGTTATAGTTCTTTCTTTCACTTGGGAAGGAGAGAGCAGAAAGTATGAGGTGACAGATCATGTATAGAAACAAGCTCGTAAGTGTACTCTTCATAATCGTTGTTGCTGTCGGCTGCGGGAAATCGGCAGATGATTATATTCGCGACCTGGACAGCGATAATTCCATGCTGCGCAGGAAAGCGGGTATAGCGCTTACGCAGGGGAGTGGAGGCCCCGAAGCTCCCCGGAAGCTGATTGCCCTCCTGGAAAGTGACAACGAACGCCTCATATTCATCGCAACCCAAATTCTCGGAAGCCTCGCTGACACATCCGCTGTCACGCCTCTCGGGCGGATGAGTGCACATCAAAATCCGAATATCCGCGAGAGCTCCGTCTGGTCACTGGGAAGTATCGGCCACGAATCTGCCCTGCCCTACATCATCGAGGCACTCGATGATTCCGTTGCCGGCGTACGGCATTCCGCGGTGAAAGCGCTCGGTTACATCCACTACCCGCCCGCGGCGGACTACCTTTTCGGGATGTTCCGCGATGAGGCGGACAGTGTTCGTGCGGAGTCGGTACACTCTCTGTATCTCTACCGCAACGATCAGGGGGTCAAACTTACGGCGACTGATTTCGCGGTACCCTTCAAAGACAAGAGCGATCTTGTCCGCTATGTTACCGTGCAGGCACTCGGCTGGGATGGTTTCCCCGACAAGAACGTTGCGGGCGAGATGCTGGTCGAGGCCCTCGGGGATCAAAACAAGTTTGTCCGGCTGGAAGCGATCCTCAGCATCAAAAATATCAGGTATGCACCGGCGGTTCCCCGCTTCAAGAAGATGTATGACCTGGCCACGGTTGATGAGGAAATCGCCATCTCGGAAGCGATCAAGGTGATTACCGGCGAGGACTTTCCCCCCGAAGAGTTGGAGTGAGGGGGGGGAGTGCGGTTTTTCAATTCTCGTGAAACGATACTATCCCTGCCATCTTATATATCACTTATATATCTTCAGGATAGCAGCGCCCCTTATATGCGCTGCCTGCATCACTGTTCCTGGCAGTGCGTTCTCTCTATCCCGTTCCATTTCCCCCCTACCGAATCAGCACCTCACCTGAAGTTGAATAGCGCGATGAGCCGGCCGGTCCTTCAATAGAGAGGACGACTATTGTGTAGAGAATAAGTTCGGCATAGGTATGAACGGGGTGCTGCTCGGTCGAAGTTGTTCCATCCCCGAAGTCCCACAGCCATGAGGTAATCTCGCCGCGGGAGCGGTCGGTGAATGCCACTGTTCTCCGGTCGCTGCCGACGCAGGTAAAGGTATACGAAGCATCGATGGGTTCAAGGAACCGCTCTTCGAGGGGCATGAGCCTGAACGGGCGGAGATAATCGGCGTTATGCACCATCTTGACATCGTTCGACAGGCTGGGAAGGCTTTTTGTTTTTCCTTCCGGGCCGTCCTTGTCTGCGGTGAGCCAGGCGAGACCGATGAGAGTATTCTCCACAAGGTTTGATACAACTGCCTGGTCGGGGCCATCGAAGGAAACATAGTCGAACGGTGTTATCCAGCATTCCATCACGAGGTTGCCGCTCTCGCCGTGCGAGAAATCGAACGTACTATAGCTGTTCATGTAGGGGAGCTTGTTGATCCAGGGCGGGAGGTTCCAGGCGAACGCCCAGCCCTTGTCAACCGCGGGCGTAAACATATGGTAGCTCTGTCCATGCGAACTGGTATGCAGCACGTTTCTCTCCGGATGATCGTCATCGAATACGCTGAAAATAAAATCCCCGCCGGAACGATCGGCATCGACACAGATCTCGAACATATCGTTTCCCGCTTCGGTAGTATCATAATACCAGTAATCATCATACGCCTCGTACAGGAAATAGAGACGGTTCAATCCCTTGACCCATCCCACGCGAACCTGTATGTTGGTATTGGCGGGATCGACCGGGGTGAGACGCGGAATATCATGTCCGGGAACGTCGGATTCCACATCGATCAGGACATCGTTACCATAGCGGTACTCATCCGGGACAATGTCCCAGTCGCTCGCATCCCCGTCGATCCGTGGAATCATGTGTGCGGGAAACTGAAAGATTTTAAATTCCGTTTCCGGAAAGAGCAGTGCCCGGGACTGACAGGGGAGTGTACAGAAAAACATAACGAGCAGGACAGGCAGCACCAGTGTTCTGCGGGTAACAAGTGAAGCATATACATTCATGGTGTACCATCCTCCACCGGCGGGGAAATTGCTTGGTGATGAGATCGTCGATATGGACACATAATATATAATTATAGCAGGAAATGAACCATTAAAAAATTCTGGTGCGATTTAGACGATTAGTAGGTAGAAAATATGATTGTCTTGTTGTGTTTTTGAAATTGTATATTATATTGGAAAGATATGTATTCGTTACAGATGCAACATACCCTCCTGCTGACGATTCTTTTCAAAGGGATTGTGGGTAAGTCGTGAGTCAGCGCGAGGGTGCTTTTTACGGAACCGTTCGTTAGAGGGCTGAGTGACAGATGCTTGTTGCCAGATACTTCATTGGGCGGTTGTGAACGTGAGCTTCCCGTTTGTTTCTAACCGGGATTGTGGGAGTAAAGAGTGATGAACTCATTAACCTGAGGATAGTATTCTCAACAGTGAAAACTTTTCAACACTGCGTTTAGAATCGTTCTATAGTATCACAACTAAGGAGGTTTTCATGCACAACACCATGTTAAAGGCCACAGGGATCATCCTGGTTCTTTTCTTGCTGACCAGTATGAATGTCCTTGCGCAGAATGTTTCACCGGTGAAGGTTGCTTTTGACGAAAAGTCAGAGCGGATCGATCTGGTCACCGGTAAAAAACTGCCAAATTACACACTCGCCAAGCGCGGCAGCTTCCAGTTTTTTCTCGACAGGCTCGATTCACCCGATGAGTACTTTAATTATTACCACGATGGTGTAAATAAAGGGTATCCCAGAAACTACGATTATATCAAGAAGTATCAGGGGCAATATGATATATGGATAACCATAACCAAGAATGGCGGCAGGAATTCACCTCGTATTCATCACAAGGCGGTTTCATTCATCCCACTTTCATTAAAAGATAAAAAACCGGAAAGAAGAGTATATATTTTGATGAATGACCTGTCATTGATTACATGGGGCAAAGAATCTGAATAATTCCGCTTACATGATAGATTGTTCATGGAGGAAACAATGAAAATGAAAAAGATTCACTCGAGAAGGCACGTTATAAAAACCGGGCTTACTGCAGCTGTAGCTGCGGCAGCAACTACCTCTGTGGCAGCAGGTTCGACGATCCCGTCACCGCAGGAATATGCCGCCAATTTCAAGAAAGCCAAAGGGGAAACCAAGATCGTCTGTGTCATGGGTGATTACTGGCATAACCCGGTTTGGCAGGAAATACATGTGCGGCAAATATTTTCCTCGTACAAAGACTGGAAAGTCTATTTCGTGCTTTCCAGCCGTTATCTGACCGCTGAACTGCTGAGTGATACCGATCTTTTGATTACAACACGCTACGGTGGTGGTGACGCTCTTGGCTGGACACCCGAACCGATCGTCGGTAAACGTCCCAGCAGTGATGTTATCTGGACGAAAGAGCATGTCGAAGCTGTCTGTGATAATGTCAGGAACCGCGGCATGGGATTTCTGGCGGCGCATTGCACGCTCTTCTGCGGCAATAGGGAAATTGAAGATTTGATGGGCATAGCTCCCCTTCTTCATCAGGAAATGCAGCCGGTCGCCTATAAATACTTAAACCAGGATCACCCCATCACCAAGGGAATGGAACCATGGTATGTCACCCTCGATGATCAGTTCGGTGTCGAATTCCTGTATCCATCCAGGACAACAATCCTGTTTACCACGCAGGCCGTCCATGACAAACGCGAGATGGTCAACGGCTGGTGTATTGATCAGGGCAATGGCAGAGTTGTCGGACTTTTGCCGGGGGACCATAATTTCGTCTACCGTGTAAAAGAGTACCAGGAAATTTTCTGGCGGGCAGCCCACTGGGCGATGAAGCGTGATATTCCACCCTATCCGAATGCAACTGATGATAAAAAAGGATTCAATTAATAATTACTACGGATCATGATAATGATACAGTGTTACTATATTTACGGAGGATGACATGGGTTTATTCAACAGAAAGATACGGCGGCGGACGTTCACCGCCGGCCTGGCATCGCTTGCCGCTGCCGCTGCCGGTGTGCCGGAAGCAGGTGCCGCGGTCGATCCGGCGAAGCGACCGGGCGAGACCAAGATCGTGGCGATCATGGGTGACTACTGGCACAACGGCGTCGCCCAGGAATATCATATACGAAACATCCTGTCCCCCGAAAAAACATGGCGGATCATCTTCGTCCGCGGGCCCCAGTATTTCAACCCGGAGCTGATCGCTGACGCCGACCTTCTTATCATGGCACGGTATGACGGGAATGACAATATGGGTTACAGCGAGAAGGGCCTGGTCGACACGATGGAAGCGGGAGCGCCGCTCTGGACAGAAGAAAATGTGGCGGCGATCATCGAAAACGTGCAGAAGCGCGGTATGGGTTTTATGCCGCTCCACTGCACCCTGTTCTGCGGGGTTAAGGACATTACGGAGCTCATGGGAATCGAGCCGATCATGCACCGTGAGGTCCAGCCGATCTGGGTATATGGTCTGAATCAGGAT
Source organism: uncultured bacterium (assembly GCA_964456585.1). Classification (GTDB taxonomy): domain Bacteria; phylum Latescibacterota; class Latescibacteria; order Latescibacterales; family Latescibacteraceae; genus Latescibacter. The sequence continues at coordinate 9,804 of CAYWBT010000006.1, read as the reverse complement.
CACCCGATCACCAAGGGTCTCGGGAAGTTCTGGATCGATCTGGACGAGCAGTTTGCGGTGGTGATCAAGTCACAGTACACGACTTCGCTGTTCCAGACGCAGGCAATGCACGACAAGCGAACTGCGGTCGGCGGCTGGTGTCTCGAAAACGGCAACGGCCGCATCGTGGGGCTCCTTCCCGGACACACCCAGGGACCGTACCACACCCTGGAATACAAGGACATCCTGTGGCGCTCCGCTCACTGGGCACTGCGCCGTGATGTCACCCCTCACCCCAACCTGAAGGTTGGATACTGACCGGGATCTAACGGGCGGGTGACGATACCCGCCCGAAGGTGCTCATGCGCGAGAAAAAAAACACTATGAAACATACCTAATGTGTGTGGTATAATTTTCACCGGTTGAACGGGAAAGGAAGGTACTGATGTCTCATAAAAAAATTCCGACACGCAGAACGTTTATAAAGACGGGACTCGCGACGCTCGCTGCTTCGACCGCCGCGACGCATTCGTCTTTTGCTGCGCCCAAAAAGCCCGGCGAGGTGCGGGTTATTATTCTCGCCGGCGATTACTGGCATAATGGTATGATGTACGAACGTCACTGGGGAAGTATTCTCAGCACGACCGGATGGAATGTGCTTTTTGCCCAGTCGAGTAAGTTTATTACTCCCGAAGTCCTTAACAATACAGACCTGTTTATTTTCAGCAGGTATGGCGGTGGTAATCCCGGATTTACGACGGATGGATTAGTCGAGGAACGGCCGGCAAGCGCCCCCTGGATGAGCAGCGAACAGGAAGACGCCATCGTTGAAAATGTTACCAAACGCGGGATGGGTCTTCTGCCGTTTCACTGCTCGATAGCGAACACGGCGAATAAAAAAGTATTGGAGCTCATGGGTGTCAAGGAAATGATTATGCATGGGCCCTGTGTTTGGACGTCCTTCTATGATTTGAATCCGTACCATCCGATTACCGATGGTGTAGAGTCCTTCGAAGAGGTCGATGAAATTTTCGGGGCGGTAATGCTCGATGTCGACTATACGCCGTTATTCAAGGCCAAACAGAATTATGAATTGTTGAGAAAAGCCTCTGGCGATCTCTATGATGGCTACTATGGCGCAAGAGCCGACTTTCCTTTAGACCGTCTCGCCGGCTGGACCCGCGAGGTCGGAAATGGCCGGGTGGTGTATCTCAACTGCATGAGCTATCAGACAGTATTCTGGGAATTGTCCATGAAGGAGATAATGTGGCGGTCTGCACACTGGGCGATGAATAAAGAAATTCCCGAATCCGGTTTGATAGCGGGCAGGGGTATAGACAGATAATGAATGCACTTTTTGGCCAGGAAAAAACCACAATGGTACAATTGCTTTTTTGAAATAGTGGAGGATATATCAGTGATGGAAAATAAAAAACAATCGCGCAGAAAATTTTTAAAGACCGGACTTGTTTCCGGTGCGGTTTATGGCGCTGCGACAAACCAATCGTTATTAGCAGCGCCAAAAAAGCCCGGCGAAGTCAGGGTGCTGTTTCTCGCCGGTGATTACTGGCATAACGGTATGATGTACGAACGTCACTGGAGAAGAATACTCGGCGTTACCGGATGGCGTTTGATGTTTGCCCAGTCGAGCAAGTTTATAACACCTGAAGTGCTGGACAAAACCGACCTGTTAGTTTACAGCAGGTATGGCGGTGGTAATCCCGGATTTACGACGGATGGATTAGTCGGGAAACGGCCTGCCAGTGCACCCTGGATGTCCAGCGAACAGGAAGACGCCCTTATTGAAAATGTCACGAAACGCGGGATGGGGATTATTCCATTTCACTGCTCTATAGCGAACGCGGGAAATAAAAAAGCTTTGGAGCTTTATGGTGTTAAAGAAATGATTATGCACGGCCCCACGGCTATGGCGTCCTTCTATGATATGAACCAGGATCATCCGATTACCAAGGGTGTTAAGCCATTCGAAGAGGTCGATGAAATTTTCGGAGCGGTCATGCTTGATGTCGATTATACACCGTTATTCCGGGGGCGTCAGGATTATGACATAGTAAGAAAGGGTGCCGGCCAGGCGCATGAAGGTTTCTTTGGAGTAGAGGGTGCTATACCAATTGACAGGATGGCCGGATGGACACGCGAGGTCGGAAACGGCCGGATGGTATATCTCAACTGCATGAGTTATCAACAAGTATTCTGGAAAAAATCTATGAAGGAAATCATGTGGCGGTCCGCACACTGGGCCATGAAAATGGATATTCCCGAATCGGGTTTGATCGAGGGACGAAGCAAAGACCGGGCATGACCACGGTTGCTGCCGGGTGACTAACCTGGCAGGTAATGATTGCTAAAAGCGAACGCCTTAATGGTTGACGGCGGATTCGAAAACTCCGTTGTCAGGGACATGTGTGCTATACGCTATTGTTTACCGTTTTTAAAAATAGTGTGGATTTAGGGTGTGTAGAATGAATGTTCAGAATAATCCATCCCGTAGAAAAATTCTCAAGACGGGACTTGCCGCTCTTGGAGCTTCAACCGTTCTTTCGCCGAAAGGCTTTGCGGCGCCAAAAAAACCGGGAGAGGTGCGGGTACTTTTTCTCTTCGGTGATTACTGGCATAACGGCATGACCCAGGAAATTCACTGGCGGAGAATATTGGGCGTAACCGGCTGGCGATTGTTGTTCGCCCAGACGAGCCGGGCGGTCACCCCCGAGATACTCGCGGAAACGGACTTGTTCGTGTTCTCACGGTATGCGGGGATTGATTATCCGGCCTGGTCTGGTGCGGAAATTGTTGAGACGCGGCCTGCCGGGGAGGTGTGGATGTCAGATGAGCAGGAGGATGCCATTATTGAAAATGTCCATCGCGGCATGGGTTTGCTGCCGTATCACTGCGCGATATGGAACGCCGACAAAAAAAAGTTCCTGGCACTACTCGGCGTAAAAAAACCGTTGGTTCATGGTAACATACGGGAGATGACATCATTTTATGATCTGAACCAGGCACATCCGATTACTCGGGATGTTGAACCGTTTGAAGAAGTTGATGAAATATTCGACGCTGAAATGTTGGATGTGGAGTATGAACTTCTGTTTCGGGCACGACAGAAAGCCCCGAGTGTAGAGAATCCCCCTGCCTGGATCCGCGAGTACGGCGATGCCATGGGCGCGAAGTATAAGGGGCCGATACTTGACCGGCCCGGCGGCTGGACCCGTGAAGTCGGCGATGGGCGGATTGTTTTTCTCAATGCGGGAAGTACCCCGGAAATTTTCTGGAAGAAGTCCATGAAGGAAATCATGTGGCGGTCCGCACACTGGGCCATGAAAATGGCTATTCCCGAATCCCGTTTTGTCGAAGGGCATGGCAGAGACAGGGAATAGAACGTCAGTCGTTACATTTCCTGCAGTACTGTGATAATCGTTTTAGTACGACAAGCAAATTTCAACCTTATATCAAATTGAAAGGATTAAACATGGACCGGCGTAAATTTTTAGGTACTCAAGCGTTGGGAGCCGCCGGTACGACGCTCCTCGGCAGTGAGGTATTTGCACAAACCGGGCGGGAAGGAACTGTTCAGGAACCGGTTAAAAAAATCGATGTGGTCGATTCCGCCGATGTCATCGTTCTCGGAGGTGGTCCGTCGGGATGTGCGGCGGCGATAGCAGCGGCGCGTTTGGGAGCGGACGTTCTTTTAGTTGAGCGGTACGGTTATCTCGGCGGAATGGCTACGGGAGCCTTGGTTATCGGCTATTTTGAATACGATAAAGGTATGCACGGCATTGTGAGTGAATTTAACGATAGAATCCTCGCAGACGGCGGCCGCATGGTGGAGACCAACCGGGTAATCAAGCACGAGCCGTTCTTCAACCCGGAAAGCTTCAAATACATGTGTCTCGATATGACTGAAAAGGCGGGTGTTCGCTTGTTGCTCCATTCCTGGGCGGTGAATACCGTGGTCAAGAAAGATAAGGTTGATGCCGTGATCGTCGAGTCGAAATCAGGCCGACAAGCCCTGCGTGCGAAAATTATTGTTGATTGCACAGGCGATGCGGACACCGCGGCATGGACAGGTATACCCCATGAAAACACAACGGAGTCGAACGGGCTTGCACTGGACTTTGTCTATGGTAATGTTGATTTTGACAAATTCCGTCAATTCACCACCTATTCCCCTGATGAATGGAAAGCACTGCGGGCTGAACTCAACAAAGAAAAAATCGGCTGGAGTGCGTGGTATATCGGCTGGAACGACCTGGCATGGTTCAATACGTTCTACAAGGGTAATCCGACAAACGTCCGCGACCTGACAGACTGCGAAATCTCAACGCGTCACCAGATAATGAAACACTGGGAATTTTACAAGAAAAATGTTCCCGGATTTGAGGTGGCCACCATTTTGCACACTGCGTCCCAGATCGGTTGCAGGGTAAGCCGCCGTATCATCGGTGAGCATGTTATCACCATGGACGACCTGAACGTTGGGAAGTTCGATGATACGATTGGAAAAATCTGTCCCATGAAGGAGGGTAATCTCCTCGATGTCCCATACCGTTCGCTCGTTCCGAAGAAAATAAACAATGTGCTGTATGCGGGACGGTGTATATCGGGTACGGTCGATGTCATACAGAGAGTACGCGGGATGTCGGGATGTGCAGTGTTTGGACAGGGTGCAGGTACCGCGGCAGCGCTGTCGATCAAGGAAGGAACGGTACCCCGTAAGCTCGATGTCAGGAAATTGCAAGGGACGCTACGATCACAGGGGGTGTCGCTGTAACTTCTTCACCCAGGCGCAACACGTGAGGCGTCACTCGGAACAGTAGCAGGCGAAGCTGTCTCGCGTTGGGTCATGGCACCATAATTTTCTACCGAAGAGTTTTTTACCCATCGAGGTACTTACTAGAAGGAGGATTGGTAAATTGAGCAGAATTTGGTTTTGTTTGGTGTTCATTCTTATCACGGTAGTGGGATGCGATACTTCATCGTCTACCGCCAAAAAGGAGCAGGCGGAACAGGCATCACCCGCAGGAAAGGTGACTGTGGAAACAAACGGCGTTGTCGCGCCTGGTGCGGAAGTAAAAGAGCTCGCCAATATCGATCAATATGTTGGTAAGCGCTCGAAAACCGAGGGGCCGGTTGCCGATGACAAGGGCAATGTGTATTTCTCGGATCCCTATGGGCCGAAATTGTACAAATGGTCGACTGATGGAACGCTCTCCATCTACTCGGAAGCGATCAACGGACCGAACGGACTGGGCTTCGACCGTGACGGGAACCTCATTGCCTGCGAGGCATACAAACGCAGGATGACGATGCTCGATAAAAATGGCAAAGCGACCTCGCTTACAGATAGCTATGAGGGAAAAAAATACAACGAACCCAACGATCTTTTCATAGATACGAAGGGGGGAATATATTTCTCCGATCCCTATTTCCACGTACACACCGAACCCCTCGAACAGGAAATACACGGCCTGTACTACATCACACCCGACCGCTCACAGGTGATACGGGTAATCGATGACATGGGCGATCCCAACGGTATATGCTCCACGCCGGACGGCACCCAGATGTATGTCATCAATACACGCGAACAAAAGACGTACCTTTATGATGTCAATCCCGACGGGACTCTGTCCGGCAAGCGGTTGTTTGTCCCATGGGGGATCGATGGGCTGGGTGTGGATATCGAGGGTAATGTCTATATCACCGGCGCTGAAGATTATGTTAATGTCTATAACAAACAGGGTATGTTGATCGATAAAATCGTAGTTCCCATCACGAAGGGACACACTGCCAATCTCTGTTTCGGCGGCGAGGATATGCGAACGCTCTTTATCACTGCAGGGAATTCATTATTCTCGATCAGGCTGCGGGTGAAAGGCTTTTAATGCCACTGTACTGAAAGGATACAATCTGATGAAACGTCCCTTTGTGCTGACTGTATCATGCGCCCTGCTCCTGTCCCTTTCGCTTTTTTGCTCCCCGATCGCCGGTGCGCAGCCGTTTGATTTCTCCCGGGAGGAATTGATAAAGTATACTCCGGAATGGACCGGAGAACGCTTCCCGGACGGCCGTCCGAAAGTACCCGACGATATTCTGAAACGAATGGAAAAGGTCTCGATCGAAGAGGCGTGGAGTGTCCTGCGCGGCGGGGGATATAATAACCAGTTCGTTGGCGGCTGGCAGCAGATTCACCCGGGTGTCGTTCTCGTCGGAAGGGCGGTTACCGTGATGTACCTGCCCATTCGAAAGGGAATCAATGAAGTCATCATGGAAGAGGGGCACAAGAACGGCCGCATAGGGGGGCACGTATCCTGGCCGATCGATACGTTGGTGAAAGACGATGTATATGTCGCAGATGTTTTCGATCTGGTCGATGGCGGCCCGATCATCGGTGGCAACCTCGGAACATCCATATTTGCGAAAACGGGGAAGGGGATTGTTTTTGACGGGTATGTTCGCGATCTCGAGGGTTTGGAGTCGATCGAAGGATTCCAGGGATTTGTCAGGGGTTTTCACCCGTCGTGGGCCTGGGGTTCCATGATCATGGGCATCAATATTCCTGTTAACATCGGGGAGACGACGGCAATGCCGGGGGATATCATTCTCGGCAAGAGAACGGGTGTTATTTTTATTCCGCCGCACCTCGCGGAAAAGGTGGTGAAGACCTCCGAAGTTGTCCGTCTCCGGGATGCATTCGGCTTCCAGCGCCTCCGTGAGGGGAAATATACCCCCGGGCAGATCGACGGTAGGTGGACTGGCGAGATCGAGAAAGATTTTTCCCGGTGGCTGGAAGAGCACATCGATGATCTGTCGGTGCCGCGTGAGCAGATTCAGGAATTGTTAAAAGAACGGACATGGTAAACAACGCTGCCATCTCAGGTAAAACGAAACACATAAAAAACATAGGGTGATTACATGAAGCTTGAAACTCGTATTGTATCTCTTCTGCTGGTTGTGCTGCTGTTCGGTATTTCTTCGCCTCGTTCTTCCAAAGCCCAGGTGGGTGTCTTTTCACGCGAAGATATGATTAACTACACGCCGGAATGGAACGGGGAACGTTTTCCCGATGGCCGACCCAAGGTTCCGGACGACATTATCGAGCGGTTAAAAAAGGTTTCGATTACCTCGGCGTGGGGTATTCTTATGGGTGCGGGATACAAGCATCAGTATGAAAGCGACTGGATGTGCATCCATCCCGACCAGGTGCTGGTCGGGAGGGCAGTAACTGCTCAATACATGCCGAGACGACCTGTTATACGGAAAATCATGGAGGAGAAGGGAGAGAAAGACGGACGAATCGGCGACCAGATATCCTGGCCGATCGATGTCCTGGTTCCCGGCGATGTGTATGTTGCCGATTGCTATGGACTGGTCGAGGGCGGTCCCATTGTCGGTGACAATCTTGCCACGGCGATTTATGCCAATTCAGGAAACGGGGTCGTATTTGATGGCTCGGTCCGTGATATCGAAGGAATCGAGGAGATACAGGGTTTTACAAGTTTCGTTCGCGGCTGGCACCCCTCCTATTCTTCGCCGGAAATCATGTTGATGGGATTAAATACACCCATCCGTATGGGCCACGTTACCGTCATGCCGGGCGATGTTGTTCTGGGTAAGAACGGCGCGGTGATTTTCATACCGCCTCACCTTGCCGAGAAAGTTGTTATAACATCTGAAATTACCAGTCTCAGGGACGGGTTCGGGCACCAGCGCTTGCAGGAGGGGAAATATACCCCCGGTCAGATCGACGGCCGGTGGACTGATGAGATTGAGAAAGATTTTTCCTTGTGGTTGAATGATCACCTGGACGATCTTCCTGTCCCCCGCGAAACGATACAAGATTACCTGAAAAAACGAACGTGGTAGAAGGTGGCATGAATGCATCGACTGTTACCGACGGGAAGGGTTTTGAACGAGCGGATTAGTGACCGGGAAGTGAAATTATTCAGTTGATCTCCATATCGAGGTGGACGGCGGCACTGTTTTCTTCGTTTTTATGAGAGGCAATTCCGGTACTTGCCGCGCTGGCGTTTGAGAGTATCTCGATTTTTTCGTAAATTTATTGAAATGAAAAAAGAGATGGTATGTGGTGATTATTTTTATTACATTATACGAATATATTTAAGGAAATTCGATAACGTGTTCCTTACCTGTCGGGGGGAACCTTTATAACTGTCACAATCTACACCGTTGAGGTAATTGTACATGAAATACGTAAAAATACTGCTGTTTATTGCCGTTCTGTTCACCCTTGTCACCGGTGCCACTGCGCAGGAATTGTGCATGAAAAGCGCCGAGGCGAGTCATATTAACGGATTTGCCTTCGAGGATGACTACCTCTGGGTCGCGACCGATGGCGGTGTCTTGAAGTATAACACGCTTGATGACACATACGAACTATTCACCACCGCTGAAGGACTTGCCGATAACTATGTTACCTCTGTTGCGGTTGCAAGTGATGGGGTAAAGTGGTTTGGCACGTTCTATGGAATCTGTTCGTATGATGGCTCTTCATGGGTCACCTATACTGTTGCCTCTGAGGGATTCAAATCCGACCTGATCAGCGCGGTTGCCGAGGTCGCTCCCGGCACCATGTGGTTCGGTACCATCGGAGAAGGTGTCATTACCTGGGATGGCGCTGAATGGGGCAAAAAGACGATATACAGCGGTCTTACGAGCAATTATGTCAACAATATCAGCGTTGCGGCCGACGGTTCCATCTGGGTGGGGACAACCACCGGAGTTACCGGCTTTATCGGCGAAGAGAATGTTAAATACGCCGAGTTCGAAGGCAATTCGGTAACATCTGTCAACGCGGTCGCGGTTGGCGAAAACGGCGAGAAATGGTTCGCTACCTACGGCGGCGGTATCTCATGGCTGTATGGCGATGAGTGGAGAACCTATACCACGGATGATGGTCTCCCGGCAAATCATGTCAGTGTCATCGTTATCGACCAGAACGGCGTGATATGGATCGGAACGACCGGAACAGGGGTGGTGAGCATCAGCGGAAGTACCTGGAATACCACAACTGAAATAGAATCTACTGTTATCAGTGATGTCCGTGCGATTGCGGTCGATAGCAATAATGTCAAATGGGTCGGTACAGCCGATGGCAGCATATTCAAGTTCGATGCTCAGCAGCCTCCCGCACCGCCGACCGACATTACCGGGGAATCATGGGAGAACGAAGGAACGACAGGGGTTACTCTGGACTGGGTACATTCGATCGATCAGGAAACTATCTCCGGCTACAAGGTCTACCGCTCAAAATACCCGGTGTTCACCCAGCCGACGATTGCAATTGCCGATATATCGTCCGATGAACTGGAGCAGGCGGAACTAACCAAGACCATCTACCTTGGAAGCGTGGAAGGCAACTCCTTTGAAGAGAGCCTCACCGTCCCCGGGGGTGAATATTATTACTGGGTTTCCGCCTTCGCCGGAGAGATAGAAAGCGAACACATCATCTTTTCGCTCTCGGTTCCCATCCTTGTCGGCGTTGAAGATGTGTTTCCCCAGGCGGTTTCGATCAAGGGGGCGTATCCTAATCCGTTTAATCCGTCGACGACGATCGAGTACAGCCTTCCGCGGGCCATGGATGTGACCCTGACCGTCTATAATATCGCCGGTCAGGAAGTGAGCATACTCAAGAACGGCTACCAGAATGCCGGGACATATTCCGCCCTGTGGAATGCGCGGGGTATGTCGACCGGCATGTACATTGCGGTTTTGAATGCGGGTGGAAACCTGGTTACGAAAAAGCTCCTCCTGGTCAGGTAGAACGAACCCATTTGGGAACGG
>CAYWBT010000005.1:0-39731 GCA_964456585.1 uncultured bacterium | reverse complement strand
TCTCACTGTCACGTGAAGGCATATGAGTCCTTCTATTTGTCTCTTGAAATCACGGATTTTCGACGTAATTCAGGTCCACCATGTTCCCTTGCTGAAATGTTACAACAACATGCTGTCATCCCGTTTATAAACCTATCGATGACGTCTGAATATTATGCTCAACAAGCTGTCTACAGAAGCGTCTTTCGCCCGCCAAAGCGTGCAACCAAGATGCTTATCTCATACAACACAATGAGCGGTATCGCCATCATAATCTGGGAATACGGATCGGGTGGGGTGAAAATCGCCCCGAGAATGAAAATAATAACTATCGCGTATTTACGGTATTGGGCCATGAAGGTATGCTTCAAAACTCCGATTTTCGCAAGGACGTAAGCGACCATGGGGAGTTCGAATATGACACCGAAAAACAGGGTGAATTTTAACATTTTTGAGACAAAATCCCCAATGGTAATCAATGGCATCACATCGGGGGGAATGAATCTAATCAGAAATTTGAGCATGAACGGTATCACCAGGAAATACGCAAGAGAAGCTCCGACAAAGAAACAGAAGGTCGCTCCGATGACGAGTGGCATTATCCATGTCTTTTCCCGCTTATACAACCCGGGGGAAACAAATGACCAGACAAAATAGAAAACGAACGGGAGGGCAATAACAAGCCCCATGACGAGGGCCATCTGGACTTTCAGCATGATTGGCTCCATGACCCTGGTAATAATCAAAGGCAGGTCGGCGTCCTTTGCCAGACGCGTAATTGTCGAATAAAATTCGTCTGACAGAAACCACGATGCCACCATGGCGATGACGATTACGAAGATAGATTTGAGGAGCGCCCAGCGGAATTCCTCGAGATGATCAAGGAACGGCATTTCGGTCGGATCATACTTGTCCAGGTCTTCGTCTTTCTCCCCATCCTCCCCCGTACTGCCGGAAACAGCGGTAGAACCACGTTTGGCCGGCACCTGCGCAGCTTCTCCCGGAGCGGTATGCCCGGCCTGCGGAGAGGGAGGTAATGTAGATACCTCTTGAAACATCCTGTCGGCATCGAGCCCGTTCCAGAAGGATTTGGATATACCAACCGGTTTTTCTATCACGCCGAGGGGATGGATGGAAACTCTGTGGTGATCGGAAAAAAACGCAACGGCTGGCGGCGTTTCGATCATTGCGCTGGAAACAGAAGAGACCGGTGATCTACGGGGATTTTCATACGATCCGGGATCGAATTCGAATAGTCTGAGGGGATCGAACGCACTCAGGGCGACAGGAGGATGTGTTTCCTCCTCGGGAGTTGTCTCCGGCAATGATTTATTTCCATCGCCTTGAGTCGAGGAGTACGTTTCACCGTACTCCATCCCATAGTTTTCGTAATCATATTGATCCATAATACTTCTAACCTTGCAGACCGTCACTCCGGAGGTTACCGGAGGATATCACCATTTACCGGGACATATCCATACCGACATACCCCATTGCGCCGACAACATGAATGGATTTCTCCGGACAGACGCCCAGACACAGGCCGCAGCCGATACATTTCTTGGGATCGATAGTATGGTTCTGTCCCGGTTCGCCCGTAATACAGCCCTTAACCGGACAAACTTCGGCACACTTGCCGTGGCCCTTACACTTGCTGTCAATACTCATATGGGGACGCCTGGGTACAAGGTCAATATAGGAATTTGTGGGACACTTGTAGCGTGCGATGATCAGGTCCGGTGATTTTTCGTACGAGATGAACGGCAGGTTTTCCTTCATTTCGATGACATCTTCATTCGAAACCTTGACACATAAACCGCAGCCGATGCAACCCACTGAGCAGACCTCCTTCACCACCTTTCCCTTGGCATGGGATGAGCATGCGAGGTAAATCCTCGTGCTGTCGGGAAGGAGTTGGAACAGCTTCTTGGGGCATATTCTCACACATGCTCCGCAACCGGTGCACTTATTCATGTCCACAACCGGTAGTCCATCCTCGCTCATATGGAGGGCATCAAATTGACAGACATCCACACACGATCCGAAGCCGATGCAGCCATAATCGCACGCCTTGGGCCCACCACCCATGAAATCCGCCATTCGGCAGTCCCTGATACCATCGTAGGAATACTTGTCTTTCGCCTTCCCTTTTGAACCGGCACAATGGAGAAAGGCTACTTTCCTGATCGCCGCTTCATTTTCGAGGCCGAGAAGCTTGGAGATAACCTCAACAACGGCTTGGCCGCCGGGCGCACAGAGGGTTGCATCCGCTCCCTTTTCAACAATTGCTTCAGCGTAGGCCGCGCAGCCTGCATAACCGCATCCACCGCAATTCGCTCCCGGCAGCAGATCGAGCACCTCCTCTATCAGGGGATTAACTTCAACCGCAAACCGCTTGGATGCAAAGGCTAATCCCGTGCCGAGGATAAAACCAACACCACCGAGGGTAACCAGAGTATAGATAAATAACGAAGTCATCGTGCCGTTCAACTCCCTAATTCAGCGCAAGCCCGGTAAATCCCATGAACGCCATGGACATGAGGCTTGCCATGATGAAGGCGATGGGAACACCCCTCAGCGGCCGTGGAATGTTGGCTGTTTCAAGCTTTTCACGAAGACCCGCCATGAGGACAAGCGCAAGGGTGAAACCGATACCCGCCGCACACCCCCGGACGAGGCTTTCGATAAAGGTAAACTGTTCATCGATGTTCAATACGGCAACACCAAGAACCGCGCAGTTGGTCGTAATGAGCGGGAGATAAATACCCAGGGCATTGTACAAAAGCGGCGAGGTCTTCTGAATAACCATCTCGACAAACTGTACTAGCGATGCAATTATGATAATAAATGCGATCGTTCGGAGATAGCGGAGATCGGTACCGCCGAAAACATTCGAATTGGGATGTAACAGATAGCGATAGACTAACCAGGTCGCGGCAGAAGCGAGGGTCATGACGAACGTTACCGCGAAACCCATGCCGATAGCGGAATCAAGTTTCTTGGAAACCCCGATGTAGGGGCATATCCCGAGAAACCTGCTCAGCACGAAGTTATTGATGAAAATAACGCCGATGATAATGGCAAAATAGTGACCGATATCCATGATCAGCTCCCACTCTTTTTCTGGTTACGCATATCGAGCCAGTTAAAGAAACCAAGCATGTACCCGAGAGTTAAGAATGCACCCGGAGGCAGTATCATGACAAGTACAGGCTTAAACGATGCCGGCAGAATCGGAAAACTGTAAAATGAACCATTACCCAAGACTTCCCTCACCGTGGAGAGCAAAATCAGGCTCAGGGTAAAGCCAATCCCCATCCCGATGCCGTCAACAACCGAGAATATCACGTTATTCCGCGACGCATACGCCTCCGCCCGCCCGAGAATAATACAGTTCACGACGATCAGCGGCACAAAAATACCAAGAGATTTGTGCAGCGCCGGATAATAGGCCTGCATCAGCATTTCAACGATGGTCACAAACGCGGCGATGATAACGATATAGATCGGTATGCGTATTTTCTTTGGAACGAGGTTTCGAATGAGAGAAATGACAAAATTCGAACTTACCAGAACCATTGTTGCCGCAATCCCCATACCTAAACCGTTCTTCACCGAAGAAGTAACCGCAAGCGTGGGGCACAGCCCGAGCACGAGCCGGAATACCGGATTTTCCCGGTACAGTCCCTTGGTAAATTCACTGACTATCTTCATAACCGACCTTTCGTAATCTCACTGAGACTCACCAGATCACCGCTAATGGTATTCGTGATTGCTCGGGATGTTATAGTCGCTCCGGTAATGGAATCGATCCCGCCGCCGTCCTTATTGACCTTGATATCGTCGCTGGCGGTCTTTCCCCGGTATTGACGGGTGAACCATGGTTCACTCTCCCCGTGGGCGATCTCCTCACACTTCGCACCAAGACCGGGGGTTTCCTGCTGGAAAAGAATCTTCACACCGGTAATTGCGCCGTTTGTATCCACACCGACCATCGCGTCAACCGTCGAGGAATAACCGGGAGCATGGGTGATGAATATGTAACCACCGATTTCAGTCCTGCCCGAGTCACGATATCCGATCCAGTAGGTGAAATCGTTTTCCGCATCCTGCAAAATGTAATCACCCGCCATGTCGGGGAGAACCTCAGCCCTGGCGTTGTTCTCCGCAGCAACCTTGTTCGCCTCGATAAGCGGGGTGGTTTTAACGTTCACGAACGCAAGAGCCACACCGACTGCAAGCGTATACGCCATGAGAATAAATCCCAGTTTGAGGATATCACGCATTCGTCGTACGTACCTTTCCAAAAACTTTCGGTCGTGTTAAACGATCAATGAGCGGCACGGTCAGGTTCATCAGGAGTATGGAGAAACTCACTCCTTCCGGGAAGCCGCCATACAACCTGATAACCGTGGTCAAAATCCCACACCCGATGCCGAATAGTATCCGCCCCCGGCTGGTAATCGGGGAGGTTACCATGTCGGTCGCCATGAAGAAGGCACCCAGCACCAGTCCTCCGGACAGTATATGAAACACCCAGGGACCGGAGAAAAGACCTTCGTAGCCACCGAATATCCAGGTCAGCAATGCCACTGTCCCGATGTACGAGAAGGGAATACGCCAGCCGACGTAACGCTTGAACATGAGAAAAGCAGCACCGATAAGCAGGAGCAGTACCGACGTTTCTCCGATACATCCCGACACGTTCCCGATAAACAGGTCCATATTCGCATCGGCGAGGCTGGCCATTTTTGCCAGCGCATCGTTAACTGCCTCAATAGGGAAACTTTCGCGGTTCAACAGTATCTTTGCGTTTTCCTGCAAAACGGCAAGGGGTGTCGCAACAGTTTCAGTATCAACCACAGAAGCGCCAAGCGGCTGTGTCCAGGTCGTTGTCATCTCGACCGGCCAACTGAACAGTAAAAACACCCGACCAAGGAGAGCAGGATTCATCGGGTTATAGCCGAGACCGCCGAACGTCATCTTGCCGACACCGATGGCAAATACACAGCCGACCATGGGAATCCACCATGAAATACCGGCGGGAAGGTTGAATGCCAGGAGAACACCGGTTACGATTGCGCTGCCATCAAGGATGGTAATTGGTTTCCCCGCTACCTTTTCAATGACCGCCTCGGTGACAACGCAGGTTATGACAGACAGTGCGGTGATCCAGAGGGCGCGCAGGCCAAAAAAGTACACGGCTCCGATGAATGCAGGAAGGAGGGACACAATCACGGAATACATGATGGTGCGGATCGTGGTATTGTCCCTGATATGTGGTGTTGAACTGACAGTAAACATTCGTGGCATAGAATGGGAACTCCGATTTCTCTCGATACGTGTCAGGCGGTTTCGTCCTCGCGGACATTATTCATTGGTGGCCTGTTTTTGCGCAATATCCTGTGCCCGGAATTGCGCCAGCTTTGCTTTACCGAATTTTATATACTCAACGAGTCTTCGCTTTGCGGGACAAATGTACGTGCACGAGCCGCATTCTATACAGTCCAGGGCACCATACTCCTTCACCTCGTCCCATGCTTCGTTTTCGACAAACGCTGCCAGCGTCGTTGGCATCAGCTTCATCGGACAGACATCCACGCAGTGCGCGCATTGAATGCAGGGCAGTTCCTCGCCCGTATGCGCTTCTTTCTCCGTCATAATCAACAGGCAGGAGGTGCCCTTGAAAACCGGGACATCATCGGTGTATTGCGCGATGCCCATCATCGGTCCGCCGGCAACAAGCTTTGCCGCACTCTCTGCATAACCGCCTGAAAATTCTATGAGATTGGCGAATGAATCCCCTATTCTGGTGAGAACATTGGAAGGTTTTGTTGCACCATTCCCGGTAATAGTCACAACACGTTCGATCAACGGCTTGTTCCATGCAACTGCATTGTATATCGCCGCAGCGGTTGCTACATTTTGTACAACGCACCCGATATCCATGGGAAGACCACCGGCCGGAACCTTCCGTTTCGTTATGGCATAGATGAGCTGTTTCTCACCGCCCTGCGGATATTTAACCTTGAGATCAACGATCTTGATACCAGGATTATTTTTTGCCGCCTTGCGCATAACCTTTATGGCGTCAGTCTTGTTTCCCTCTATTCCGATATACCCCTTCTTACAGTTTAATATTTTCATGATGATAGAGAAGCCCTGAACAATATCATGCGGACGCTCGAGCATGAGACGATGATCACTAGTCACATAGGGCTCGCATTCCACACCATTGAGGATTACGGTATCTATCGGTTTATCGCTGGGGGGAGAAAGCTTGACATGGGTCGGAAATGCGGCACCACCCATTCCGACAATACCGCAGTCCCGAATAATGGTGCGCATTTCTTCCGCGCTCAAAGATGTAATATCACGTTCAGTATTGAGGCCTTCAGCCCACGTGTCATCGCCATTCCCCTCGATGATTACGCTGAGGACCTTTTTACCAAGGGGTGTGACGCGCTCCTCAATAGCCGTGACTGTTCCGGAAATTGATGCATGGAGAGGAACCGAAACAAAACCACTTGCCTCGGCGATGGTCTCCCCGGTACGAACCGTCTGGCCAACCTCAACGATTACTTTTGCCGGAGCACCGATGTGCTGAGAGATGGAGAGAACGACTTTCGCTGGCAAAGGCATCTTTTCAATGGTACACGTATTACTCAGTGATTTTACACCATTGGGATGAACACCACCATGAAAAGAATGGGCCATATACTCTCCGTAAGAGTTATATTAACAGACCATTAAATAAAATATACTTCCGTCTTACTATCCTGGGTAACACTCACAACAAGGCATGTCGACTGCCCGGTAACACCTCGACACCCGAAATTCACCGTTGACACACGGTCTTCCCCTCGAATACACGGGAAAGCATCCAAGCTGTCAGACACCATGAATAAATTAGTTGTACTCTCTTTTCAATCTCGAAGCTTTGCCGCGAAGTTTCCGCAAATAATAGAGTTTTGCCCGACGAACCTTGTTTGAATAGTTTTTCGTTATCTTCGAGATCATCGGTGAATGAACCGGGAAAATCCTTTCCACACCTATGCCAGCGGAAATCTTACGCACGGTAAACGTTCCCGAGATTCCGCATCCGCGACGCTGGATGACCGTTCCGGAAAACACCTGGATTCTCTCCTTTTCACCCTCGATAACCCGAACGTGAATATCCACGTTGTCACCGGGGCCGAATTCTGGGATATCATCCCTGATTTGATTCTTGTTCAACATTTCAAGTGCACTCATATTCTACCTCGCTTATCGAATAGTTTTTCTTTTCCTTATTCATTCGTACTATTGATCATTTTCAAGCAGATCCGGGCGTCTCTCACGAGTTCTTTTCAACGATTGCTCGAGGCGCCATGCTTTAATCAATGCATGGTTACCCCCGAACAGAACGTCGGGAATCGCAATCCCCTCGAAAACTCTTGGCCGGGTATACCACGGGCAATCAAGTAAAACATCTTGGAAAGAATCTTCCATTCCGCTTTCGAAATCGTTAATGGCACCGGGAATTAGTCGAGCCACTGCGTCAATCACTACCATTGCTGCCGGCTCTCCGCCGGATAGAACATAATCACCAATACTCAATTCATCGGAGACATATAACTGTCTGAACCGCTCATCGATACCGCGATATCGTCCGCAGACAAGGACAAATTCCCGTTCCATGCTCAGGTTGTTTGCATATGACTGGTTAAATCGCTCACCCTGCGGTGTCAGAAAAATCACCTTACGCTCACTGCCGGAAGGGTGCGTTTCAGTGGCAGATTTCAGACTCCTTGCCAGAACGTCAGGCTTCATAATCATTCCAGCGCCGCCGCCGTAGGGAGTATCATCGACAGTGCCGTGACGATCCTCTGAGAAATCCCTGATATTGACCAGGTTGACCTTAAGTACGTTCCTTTCGATCGCCTGTCTGGTGATACCAACGTTCAAATACTGTTCAAACATATCCGGAAACAGTGTCAATATGTGAATCAGCACACCATCCATTTAACCCACACCTTTCGGGCCTCCCGGTAATCCTTCAGGTACCGTAATCGTCATTCTCTTTCCCGAGAGATCGACTTCCTGAATATACTCCCTCACCGCAGGAACCATGAGAATCTCATCATTCTTTTCCACGACAATGACATCATGTGCCGGGTATTCCTCGACACATCTTACCCTTCCAATTTTCTCGTTGTCTGCAGTAAAAACTTCGAGACCAACCAGATCGAAAATATAGTAGCTGTCACTATCGAGTGGTGCGGCATTTTCACGCGTGACAGTAATGTAGGCTCCCTTTAACTTTTCAGCAGCGTTACGGTCATCAATTTTCAGGAATTTGAGAATGTCTCCGCACTCTCTTACGTATTCGATCGTACATGCAATACGCTCACCGGTCCTTAATTCCAGAATGACCTCTTCCAGTGTCCTGAACCTGTTCGCCACCGTTGAAAGAAGCTCAGCTTTTACCTCACCGTGAAGTCCGTGAGGACGTAGTATCCGACCGATGCTTAGCAGTGTATCCTTTGTATCGGCGGGAGTATTATTCTTCGGCGTTTTTTTCGCCTTCGCTGTCAACTGATTTCTCTTCATCAAGTGTTACCGAGCTTTCCTTCGTTTCCTCGCTTTTCGGAGACTCAGCCGTTACTCTTTTTGATTTGTTGTACTCCTGAACGATACCTTCCCTCCGCAAGAGGCCCTGAACCGTATCCGACATCTGTGCACCCTTATTAAGCCACGCCAGAATCTTGTCACGGTTGACCTCAAGGGTGAATGGCTCCTTCTTAGGATCATAGTACCCGAGGGTTTCGAGAAATCTACCGTCACGCTGATAACGGCTGTCAGCCGCAACTATTCGGTAAAAAGGTCGCTTGTGGGTACCCATTCGCTTCATTCTTAGACGTACTGCCAAGGTACTTCCTCCTTATTCTTTCTCTATCATTACATTGTTACATCGGGAAATTCATACCACGCATCATTTTCATCGGGCCGGAGAATTTCGTCATCTTCTTCAGCATTTTTTGCATGGTAGAAAACTGTTTTAAAACACTGTTAACATCCTGTATAGATGTCCCCGAACCCTTCGCTATTCGCTTTCTCCTTGAACCATCAATGATATGGGGCTTCAACCGCTCGTCCTTCGTCATGGAAAGGATAATTGCCTCTGTACGCTTCATTTTACCGTCATCTTCAAAGTTGACACCCTTCATGAATTTTCCAAAACCGGGAATCATCCCGAGGAGTTGATCGAGCGGTCCCATTTTCTTAATCTGTTGAAGCTGGTCGAGGAAATCGGCAAGGTTCATACCTTCGGAAAGAATTTTCTCCTGAAGCTTCTTCGCCTTATCTTCATCGACGAGTTCCTGGGTCTTCTCAACGAGTGAAACGATGTCTCCCATGCCAAGAATCCGCGAGGCAAAACGATCTGGATGGAATTGTTCGAAGGCATCTATTCGCTCACCATTACCAACAAACAAAATTGGTTTGCCCGTCACCTCCCGAATGGAAAGCGCCGCACCTCCGCGTGCATCACCATCCATCTTGGTGAGTATTACCCCGTCAAATTCAACATAATTCATGAAACCCTGCACCGCATTTACTGCATCCTGCCCGGTCATGCCGTCGGCAACAAACAGAATATGATGCGGCTTGATAATATCCTTTACATGAGACAATTCCATCATCAACACATCGTCAACATGCAAGCGTCCTGCGGTATCCATGATGAGAACATCATATTCCTTTTGGTGAAGCTCATCAATGGCGCCGGCGGCAATTTTTACCGGATCCTTTTCGGCCAGAGGACTAAAAAAATCGAGCGAATGAGTATCTGCCATCACTTGTAATTGTTCTATTGCTGCCGGTCGGTGAATATCCACGCTTGCAAGGAGAGGATTTCTTCCTTTTTTCCGTATATAGTCAGCCAGTTTTGCAACCGAGGTAGTTTTCCCTGAACCTTGGAGACCGCAAACCATGAAAATCTCCGGCGATCCCTTTACCTGTAGTGTTACCGCTGTTTTTCCCAGAATATCAACGAGCTCATCGTGGACGATCTTCACGACTACCTGGCCCGGTGTTAGGCTTGACATTACCTCACTACCCAGCGCCTTTTCCTCAACGTTCTTTAAAAAGCGCTTTGCAACCTTGAAATTGACATCAGCTTCGAGAAGTGCTCGACGGATATCACGGAGGGCATCCCTGATATTCGCCTCTGTTAGTTTACCCTGGCCCCGCAGCTTTTTGAAGATCGATTCAAGTTTGGTTGTCAGTTCTTCAAACATGGTTCCCCTGCCGAAAGAGATAAAAATAGATTTTTAATATACTAAATAATCAAATATAAAGCAACTTTATTCATAGATAAAATGGGATCAACTCTATACTTGAAGCCGCCGCCGAGACATAAAGAAAGGGCAGTACAAATGACTGCCCTTTCTTTCCCAGCGGGAAGGGAATGTCCTCTTTACGTACTACGTGTGTTCAGAAGTACAATTATTCCTCTTCAATATAAACCGTAAATTCTATCGGATACAATACATTCACCTGTTCTGCGGGGCCTTTGACAATATTGGTACCCTCGAGCGGCATATCTTGGATCTGATTGAACTTCATCTCGTTGATAACGCCGAGGATACATTCCATAAAGTTTTCGCTGTTGATACCGAGCACCTCGATCACATTTTCGGATATGATAGAGCCGTCATTATCTATGGTGAAAGATACAACAAGCTGTCCCGGATCAACTTCACCTCTCCGGTAGCGCTGGATGAAGCATTGTTCCATGGCTTGGATTTGTGTTTCCAGGGTCCTATCGATTGCAAGCGCGCTCCGTTCGTTGTCGTTTATACGATTATTCACGATCTGGCGAGGCCCTGACATCCTGATTCTCACCTTTTCACGCTCAAGTTCCTGTTGTTTCATTTCCTGCGTTACGACAACCTTGTCAATCTTCCTCTCGAAGTTAAATGTGGCTTCGGTGACATCAGCAGGTCTGTTAAACGCATCGAAACGATATACTATGTCATTCAGGATAAGCTGAACCCTATCCACTTCAGGTCTCAGTTTATCGAAGGTGATTAAACCGCTGTAATTGTCACCGCGGAATACGAGTTCTTCCAGACCAAAATTCTTGCCTCTCACCATACCCAGACGCATTTCGTGACGATAGTACTCGTTCCCGGATAGTCCGCGTATCGCCCGATAATAGTTTTCAAAACTATTGCCGTATTTTGCCGCTGCAACGCTGAACGTATACGAATGATACATTTCACCGAGGTTGGTTAAGAGAATCGATTCAACGGGATCGAGTCTCATCTTCGCAAACGTCCTGTTGATAAGCGTTACTTCAAAAACGGTGAACCTGTTGGGGGTGTACCCAAGATCAGGATCGACCCAGTTTCCGTACGTATAGGGATTTGTCGAATAAACGCCCTGCGATGATTCATCGGGGAACTGCGCGTTTAATTCTTTTTCGTCCATATACCTTACTTCAATGCTCGAACCACCGATATCAAACACAAATGCATTCGTTTCCTCATCAATGGAATATGCTGGATCATCCCCGGAAAGTACGGGAACAAGATACGAAGCATAGCGAATTTCCGGAGGGTAGAGTAAACATCCGGCGGCAACGAGCACAGGTAACACAATCAACAGCGATAGTACGATTTTTTGTTTGAAACTTAAGGACATATCAGATCCCACCTCAATTTAATTGTTTGTGTTAGATCAAGTTATTAACCATCAATATCCTGTTGAAGAGAAGAAATCCATCTTTTGTTGTGCAACGCTACCTTCCTGTGTCAGGGCATACACAACCATGTTTACACCCATTTTCAGCTGCGGTTCATTGTTATAGGTAGCATTCCACTTTAAGGAATAACCTTTATCCGAATATATTGCTACCAGCCTGTCATTAAGCCATATGCCTTCCAAGTAGAGCACCTGTTTCGATATGGTGGATTTATTGTACGTATGGACTTCTGCAACCATGACTGTCGCCACTTCCGCTCCCTGCGGCGGCCCCTCAAAATCAAAGAAACAATGGTACACAGGACTATTATTCGGGATCGGAAGGAACTTAGCATCGTTCCCGAGGGAATCACGCAGCATTTTTCTCAGCGATGCTTCTGCTGCAGCAAACTCGTTGGTCGGATTTCCGTTATCAAGAACTGCAAATCCTCCCTTCCTGAGGTATTCTCCAAAATTCCTTGCTTCTATTTCAGTTAATTCAAAAGCCTCGGTAACACTGAGAAAAACAAAGGGGGTATTAAAAAGTCTCCTTGAATCGATGAACAGGTGTTTGTCCACCTTGGACTTGATGTTCGTGTAACGGTTTACCGCATCCGACAGGTGAATCACCGCTCGTTTGTACGCCGGTTCAAGCTGAGCGCCCCATAATGTGGAAATATAGATGAATCCCTTGACACTTTTTTTGTCATTCGGATCCTGGATGATCATTGCCTTGTACTGCCCCGTATCGAGATCATCGAGAGAAATCATCTCTTCTTTCATCGAGATTTGTTTCTCAGGCTCTCTCGACGCGGTGAGCTCAATGTCGATACCCTCGGGAATGAATAACATCCCACTGGTATCGATTTCCATGGAAGTGTCTAAATCATACGATGTAACTGTACCCATGATGTTCGCCTGCAGCGATTTCGTTTTGATTTCAGCGGTTGGTTTCCGCTGGACAATCTCTTTCTTCTTGTACTCGCGCTGCTTGATGCGCTGCTTCTTGAACTCAAATGGTTTCGTCATCCTCGGCCGACGAATAACAAGTTCCATCGTTGGTGGTTTGACTACCTTGAGTTCAGTCTTCTTAAACATGAAATAGGAACCGATTGCAGCATGGAACGACACGGCAACCACAAGACCGAGAAAGAGAAGCTTCTGTGTCTCCTTCTCGAGCCTCTCCATGTCGATGGCATCGGAAGGACCTTTAAAGCGTATAGAGTTTATATTCTCTTTCATAACCGTTTATCACGCACCCTTCAGGTGAATAATAATTCATAATAATGATGTATCGACCATATCCAATATCATAAAGTATTTATGATATCTCTACAGCTAAAATTATCGATTTTTTCATTACTGAACGGCAGAGAAGAAATCCATCTTCTGTTGTGCTATACTCCCCTCCTGGGTGAGTGCAAAAACTACCATGTTGACACCCATCTTGAGCTGGGGTTCATTATTGGTATTTTCAGCCCATTTCTTCGCATATCCCTTATCTGAGTAAATCGCGACAAGCCTGTCTTCAAGCCAGATGCCTTCAAGGTAGAGAACCTGTTTTGCCATTGTTCCCCGATTCTTGTAGGTCGTCAGGTTCGGATTGACAACCATCGAGTAGTCGATCTCTGAACCGTGCGGCGGTCCATCATTAAAGTCATGGAAACAATGATACACTGGATGGTTATTGGGGATGGGGAGGAACTTTGCATCGTTACCGAGCGCAAATTTGAGCATCTGCCGCAACGATGCCTCAGCACCGCCATACTCGCTCGTTGGCGTACCGTTGTCAAGAACTGCAAATCCGCCTTTCCGCAGATAATCACCAAAGTTTCTCGCTTCGATCTCAGTCAGCTCAAATATTTCATCAACACACAGAAAAACAAAGGGTGTATCAAACAATCTCCGTGAGTCAACAAACAAATGTTTGTCAACTTTTGATTTGATTTTCGTGAAGCGATTTACCGCATCCGACAGGTGAATCACCGCTCGCTTAAACGCCGGTTCAAGCTGTGCACCCCACAACGTAGCAATGTAAATGAATCCCTTGACACTCTGCTTGTCATTGGGATCCTGGATAATCATTGCCTTGTACTGACCTGTATCGAGATCATCGAGTGAAATCATCTCTTCTTTCATCGAGATTTGCTTCTCAGGCTCACGAGATGCAGTCATTTCGATATCGAGCCCCTCGGGTATAAACACGGCAGCTCCGGCATCAATTTCCATGGACGTATCGAAATCATACGAAGCAACTGTACCCATGATATTCGCCTGTAGCGATTTCGTTTTGATTTCAGCGGTTGGTTTCCTCTGTACAATCTCTTTCTTCTTGTATTCACGCTGCTTGATACGCTGTTTTTTGAACTCAAAGGGTTTCGTCATCCTCGGCCGACGAATAACAAGTTCCATCGTTGGTGGTTTGACTACCTTGAGTTCGGTTTTTCTGAACATGAAGTAGGAACCGATTGCAGCATGGAACGATACAGCAACCACCAGCCCGAGAAAGAGAAGCTTCTGAGTTTCCTTTTCGAGCCTCTCCATATCAATGGCATCAGAAGGCCCATTAAACCGTTTTGAAATAGTATCTTGTGCCATTAATGACCACCCCTTTAACGTTGTAATGAACTACTCTTCTTCTTTACTATCAACAGCCATTGCAATTGTTTCAATTTGTACTGATCTCGCAATTTTCATGAGTTGTAGTACCTTACCATGCTTTGCGGCAACATCCGCCTTGATCAATAGGGAGTTGTTACCGGTTGTCTTTTTTTCCTGCGCAAGGTAGGCATCAAAAGATTCCATGAGAACGACTTTACCGTTTAAGGCGATGTTGCCTTCTTCATCAAGCTCGCACACAAGCTGTCGCTTGTCAAGTTGCTGAGGGTTATCAACGAACGGTAGTTCCATTTTCAGCTGAGCAGGATTCTTAAATACCGTCGTAACCATGAAAAAGATCAGCAGCAGAAAGACACAGTCGATCAATGGCGTAATATTCATCTCATGTTCTTGCAGTACCGATTCTTTTCCTTCAATAGCCATTTTTTCTCCATTAATTTACATTTATTACTGATTTTCTTCAATTGCAAACGCCATCTGCTCAGCTCCCTGACTGACAGCCATGTCCATTGCATAGACGATGTAGCGATGCTCGACTTCGGGATCTCCCTGGATAATAACAGCTCTGTTTTTAAATTCATCCATAGCACCCCGTATAGCCATTGCAAGACCTGTTGCAGTAACAGGATCTCCTGCAACACTGTATTCGCCGGCCGCTGTCACATTAATGTTGACATCTTTCTTTTGTTGTTGTTCTTCCTGTGCTTCAGCAGCACCAGGCAAATCTATGACCAACCCCTTAATATCAATGAAAACGGTGGTCACCATGAAAAATATCAACAGAAGAAAAATACAGTCAATCAGAGGAGTAAGCTCAACTTTCCCCGGTTTCATAATTGATTTTCTGATAACTTTTCTTGCCATTTGAGAACTCATCTCCCAAAAATCAAATTATTCTTGTTCCAATAAGGCCAATAGGGTATTTGAAAATGCCATGGCGTATATTTCCACCTGGGACCGTGCTAGGTCTGCACGATGACCGAGGTAGCGGTAAAACACGATGGCCGGAACGGCAATAATCAATCCCGTCGCCGTCGTAATAAGCGCCTGCGAAATACCATCAGCCACGATTTTCGGGTCACCAGTACCCGACTTAGCGATTGATTCAAACGCAATAATCATACCTAAAATGGTACCGAGAAGGCCAAGGAGAGGCGCGACATTACCGACTGTATCGAGAATCGAGAGAAAACGCGAAACATAGGTTCTCGAGGCATCTTCGATGGTAATATGCATTTCATCCTTGAACTCGGTCAACTCGGACTGAGCCATGAGGAACTTGGTCACCGAATCGAATTCGGCTTTCTCTGACCCGGTGATTTTACGTGCCTTTTCGAGATCTTTCTTTTCAATCACCAGCGTGTCATATCTTTTTAAGAGCCGCGCAAAAACGTAGTTGAGAACACCCTTTCCTTTCGCGACTACTTTTGCACACTCCTCAAGACCGCCCGACGTTAATGCTTCTTCCACCAATTCGAGTTGTTTTTCGGCTTTCTGTGCTGTTGGAATGCGATGAAGCACAATAAACCTCTCGAATATCACCGCAATACCCATAACCGCCGCTAACAGCAACGCATACATCAGGGGGCCACCAGCAGAAAACAATTGTACCAAATTCATTCTTAACCACTCCTTTCACTATGATTTTTCTTTACTTATTCAACCCTCTTGATCATTGAGCTATCGGCTTCATCAGAACGCGGACCGATAAAATTGCTCAGTGACTCGCTCCTATACACCGCTGAAACGGAAAAATACAAAATTGTTGAATCAACATCCGCTGGTAAATACTTAGCTACATCAAAAACATAAATCTTATTCGTGCTATGAATTGATTTTTCGTTCTTTACCTCACCGAGATCGAAGTCGCTCGTGTCAGAGACATAGACAATGTAGTCGACAACATTTGTCTCATCACTCAAATCCCACGTTACATTGACAGCATCAGTTGCTAAAACATAGGTAGCTTCTACATTCGTCGGTTTTTTCGCAACGTTAAATTTACTGAATGTTGGAGCTTCATGGTCTTTGCTACAACTGTACGCCACCATCATCAAAAGAGTCGGCAGTACTATCCATAATAGTTTTTTCACCTACACTATCTCCTTCCATTAAAAACGTTTTGATAAGATTATGCCTGGATTCCTGTCAATAAGTGCGGACCTGACAACCACTCTATTGCTGTCACGGTTCACTCTTTCACCTTCACCAGTCGTTGGTGAAAAGAATACCGAGTCAATAATGTTGTATGCATAAACTGCTGCGGCAGCAATCAACGCAGTATTTCGAATGGTATGGAGATTATCTAGTTCATCGTTCCGGTCTTTTAGATCTTCATACTGGGATTTCGCATCGGCAAAAGAACCACCATTCACCAGTAGGTTATACTCATTGAAGTCTTTGTCGTACACTTTCTGCTTCGTATTATAGTTTTCATGTGAATTAATCGCAAAAAGCAGTGACACTGTTTCGGCGACAAAAAGGCTGATGCCTTTGTACTTCTGCCCTGCAGTCATCTGACCAAGGCCAGGATATATGACCGAAAGTACAATCGCATCTTTTTTTGAAATTAATGATCGTCGCACAAAACTCTCTTCATCCTGAGCAAATACGCTTCCCATCGGTTTCAGAAGCACTAGTAGCGAGAGTCCCACGATACCAAGAGCCTTAATAATTTTCAACTTTGCTTCCTCCTTGCATAAGTATATTCCGGGCTTTCTTATAACATGTTAGCAACGATGTAATCTTTATGCATACGTGCGAAGGTTGCAGCCTCGTCGCTCACCTCCGCTCCTTCTTCCCACTTCATAATTATCTTGTCATATGCTTCAATAGCATTGCGCCACTGACTCATGGCTTCAAAACAAATACCCATATTCGAATACGCGCCGATTTCACTCTCAGTATTGGGATATTTGTCAACAATTTCCTGGAACATTTCAGCTGCCTGGCGATATAGATTGAGATCCTCGGTATCCCTCGCTTGGGAAAAGATACTCCAAGCTTTTTCAAAATCGAGATACGCAACCGTTTCGTTCAGGTCTTTGAGCGTCTCCGGAACCTTCTCCGCAACGTCGGTATCAGGATACATATCAAGAACTTGCTGATAGCCTGTAATGGCTCGTTCATAATCCTGAATATTGTAGTAATAATCCGCGATACTGAACAGTGCCGAGGAAGCATACTCGTTTTCAGGATACTTGTCTACAAGATCCTGTAAGGATTGAATCGCTTCATCTTCTCGCTCGAGGTCAAGATATGCCCAGCCCTTGGTATAATATGCCTCAGCGGCTTTCTCATGATTTGGATACCGCGAGATTAAGAGATCCATTCCCTCAATTGACTCATTCAAACTGCCAATATTATAGAGCCCATCGGAGTAGTAGAAAATCGCTTCGGGAGTGAATTCCGAACGTGGATATTTCTGGGCAAACGACTGAAACGTCTTGATCGCCTCAGAAAACCGTCGTCCGTTGTGATAGCAGAATCCGAGGTAGTAGTGCGCCATCTCCGTGTGCCCGGAATTGGGGAACGTCTTGATATAATCCTCGAAATACAACGAAGCCTCATCGAGTGCATTCGGCTGATCAGTCAGCCTTGTGAGATACAGAACACCAACCTTGATCAGCATATCGCTCGAGAAGTACGAATTTGGGAACGTTTCATAGCCCTTGATATAGAAGTCCTTGGCCTCCTGGTATCGTTCCTCGGTTTCATAGGAGTTTGCAATAAAGTAGTAGGCTTCCTCACGGTAGAAAAAGTTCTGACCTTCCGGTTTCTTTCCCTCTGAAATATCCGTATCGATCATCATCGTTGCATATTTCCGCAATCCCTCCCCATCAGCACTCTGGGAATGCAACTGGATCAAGTTACGCAAGAAGCCAAGTTTTTCATCGGGATTGTCGGTCGTGTTGTACAGATCAAGATACGTCCGAATCGCCTGTTCACTATTCCCCAAACGTACACTGATGACCGCGAGCCGCATCTGAGCGCTCCGCCTGATGTTTTCATCTTCACTGTTCATCAGCTCTTTCAAGTCACGTTCCGCACGGGCAAACTGCTCTTGTTCAATGTAGATGCCGGCCCGCTGAACAGATGCCATCTGACGTGTCTGCGGCTGATCACAATCATATGCTCGAGAATAATCTTCAATGGCTTCTTCGAACTGCTCCAAGCTACGGCGTGCGTTGCCTCGCAGCAGGAAGAACTGGGAAAGACGATAGAGGTTTTCGACACCACTTGTGTCTTCGACAGCATAGGAAATAACATCGATCACCTGTTGATCCTGCCCAGCAGCAAGAAGCGTTTGAGCCATTAAAAGACGGGCAGTCGTGAAGAGCTGATCGTTACTTTTATCATTGTCGATCGTGCGGGATACATTTTCGAAATACTGGATGGAACCCATCTCATCATCCTTTTCCCGCATTGTCATGCCCATCTCGAAGTACACACCATCAACCATATCGCTCTCGGGAAATTCATCGATCAGATTCTGGTAGTACGTAAGGGCATTGTCATACTCCTCCAGGTCCTTGTAGGCACGCGCCATCTTCATATAGCAGTACTGCTTAAAGTGTGACAGTGAATTCACTTGTATAATATCGCCATAAATCTTTATCGCTGTCCGTAAATTTTCTGCTTCAGCGGTTTCCTGATAGGTCATTGCCAGGTAGAAATTGATCCGCTCTGTCAGTTTTGTCGCCGGGAAATCCTTAAATATCCGCTGATAAGTGTTAACAGCTTGTTGAAGGTTTTCTTTACCAAGCGCTTCCTGATCCTCTTTCAGCATACGAGCGCCCAACTCAAAGTATGACCGTCCAAGACCGAAAAATGCTTCGTCAAGGTCGAAACCGGCGCGAAAAGCAACATCGCTATATGAATTAATATAGTGCTGATACTCTGTTATCGATTCATCATAGTACTCTTCATTAAAGTACCGCTGACAAATCAGCACCTGCATTTTCGCCGCAAGTATCTTATCGGATACCTCATCAATTGCATCGCGATACGCCTGGATCGAAGCATTGAAATCACCCTTGTCATAGTACATGTTCGCCAAACGAGTGTATGCTTCGTAAATGAGATTCTTATCGTATTTGAACAGCGCGGCAATTCTCTTGTACGAGGCGGACGCCTCATCGTACTGCCCGGCATTACCAAAACAGGCCCCAACCTTCAATGCAGCTTTGGCCGCAAGGTCAAGCGCCGTCTCATCCGTCAATCCTGCCAGTTTGTCACGCTGGATTTTCTGGATTTCCAAGTCGGTCAACTCGTCGATACGCATCTTTGTCACTAACCGACGATAGTAATTCGCCGCTTCACTATAGCGTCCCTGATCAAAATACGATTCACCAATCTGAAAAAGCGCCCTATCGGATTTTGTTCCGGTTGGGAACCGTGTGATGAGCTCATTGAATGTCTGGATGCTCTCATCGAATCGCTTCGTGTCATAGTACGCCCATCCTATATTGTAGAGCGCATCTTGGACATAGAAATTTTCCGGGTATTTTTCTATAAGCTCACGACCCTCGACAATCACATTCTCATAGTTATTTATGAGATACCAAGTATCGATGATGCGTTTCTGGGAAAGCACCTTGAGCTCTTCATTAATGGAATTTTCCTGGGTTCTGTCAAAGAACTCAGCTCCCTTCTGGACATATTCAAGGGCAAGGCGTTCGGCTTTCTCCTTTTCTTCTTCCAGCTGCTGATCATCTTTAGTATTCTGAACTTCCTGTTCAGCCATCTTGTAAAAGCAGTTTCCCGACTGATACAGCGTCGCATCCTTAATTCGAAGCTGCATATCACTGAATTCGACAATAACTTTGTCTTCATCAAGGAAACGACTCTCCACCTGACCAACCTCTTCGTACTTCTCGAGTGCCTGATCATATGCGTATGACGTATAGAATTTCTGTGCAGCTTTGAAATCCGCCATCATCTGATCAGGAGTCGGTATATTGGAGACGAAATATGCAGCACCTGCCATAATGATTAGGAAAACATATCCGATATTCATCGCTCCATCACAACCTTTCAATCGTAAAGGGTCTCAACAGTTGTATTACGAAATCGGCTCAAGACCAACAATCAGCCTGACAAAATAGACCTTTTCCGTTCTATTGTATGCCTGGCGGGCAAAGCCATTATATTGCTGCCAAGTATTTTTGAAGCCAAAATTAAGCGAAAAGTCATAACCGCTATAAAACGATTTATTCGAAAACATGAGCACATAATTCTTCGTATCGTAGTCGAGTTGATCGTTCATCAAATTTCTGACTGTCGCATGGAGACCGGGCATCCCTTGGGCTCCCGCCCTGAACGTCGTATTTAACGTCAGCGGGTATTCCATCTTCAGAATTGGGTAAAAGTACTGCTCATGGAATATCCGCTCATATCCATCTCCATTGGTATATTTACGATTCAAGAACTTCACCTGAGGCTGGATTAAGAGCTTTCCTAAATAGTATTTGTAATCGGCACGATAAATTTGCGTCCGATCAATAATATCGTTCTTGTTCTGTTCAGACGTTTCATTCTGATGATTGATATCATATTTCAGCTTCATTCCGATGGTTAAATTCGGAATTCTGAAGAGATTCGTCTCAAAGTACGTCTTGTTCACCCAGCTGTCACGATACCTCAGGGGATCGTAGTACTTTTCAGTCATGATATCGATAAATATCTTGTTCGCGGCATCATCATACATATTATAAGCATACGTCGTGGAGTCAATAAGCGTTGTCGACAACTGACGTGCAACTTTAAAGATGTCATCCTGGATGGAGTCTTTTACCTTCTTTGTCATAGTTGCAAATCTCACATTGGCAAAGAAAGGTATGAACTTATTGTATTCGACCGATCCGTATCTGACATCCGTCTCTCCACCACCGGCAATCTTATGGAAGTTAACAAATCCAAGCGTTCCCTTCCAACCGATCTCACCGCCGTATGAACCGAAAACATGATAGCCCTTCCTGTTCAAATCATAGGGATAATCCGGCTTATCATCATTTTCCCTGACATCGATGGTACTGTTATTATTTAAATCGAAACCGTAATCGTATTCGTCGGGATCTACGTCATACAGGAAAAAAGGCTCAACATAGTCAGGTATCAGGTTATCATTTTCATTGGTATCCGGCCGATTGTTGCCATTCTTATCAAGTCCGGGGAAGATACCATTCGTGTCCCTAACACCACCGTAGATGTGCCAGTCGGGATACCGGTCTTTATCGTCATTATCATCAACAGTATCGATAACCTCAGTCAGGTTCATGAACTCCTGGGGCTGTGACGATGCAAACGAGTTGCCGCGCTGTGTCGGATCGCTCGTAAACCATTCACTCCACGACTGACCGATATCCTGGTAGGTACGATCAACATTCTTGAAGTTTGTCGAGTAATCAGGATCGAGCTTGAAGTACTCGGCACCCAGGGAGAAATCACCAAACTCTTTTTGCAAGTTGATGTAGTACGCCTCAGCATCATCCCTGAATTTTTTAGCTTTATTACTGGAATACTGCCTGAACTTCATGTTACGGCTGTACTCGGTAACAAGCTTAAAGCCTTTGATCTGCGTATCAAGCCTGAAACTCATGAGCATATTCGCAGTCGCATTTCCATGCTCAAATTCAACCCATCCCAGATTCGAATCGTCCTTCACATCTCCCTTCGAATAGAGAACCGCATCGAAATAGGTAGCATTCACCTGGCCGAGTGCCGCGGTATTGAAGTCGCTCTGCACGTTCTCATACACTTCGGAACAACTGATGATATAATTATTCGAGACCAGCGCCTTGAATTTGACTTCACTGATGTCCTCGTCCTGAGGGATTTGGAACCAGAAGAGCAGGTAGTCCTCGCCATTAC
This sequence comes from uncultured bacterium, assembly GCA_964456585.1. Taxonomy (GTDB): domain Bacteria; phylum Latescibacterota; class Latescibacteria; order Latescibacterales; family Latescibacteraceae; genus Latescibacter. The sequence continues at coordinate 17,534 of CAYWBT010000005.1, read as the reverse complement.
ACTCAAGATACGGATTGCCCGCGTCATTACCGCGAATCGACTTGAAATCAATCATCGGCGTAACATTCGGGTCGGTGTTGTACCGCCGCGCCAAAATATTCTCTGATTGTTCCTCAATCGGGGTCGCTTTGTCGAGATTATTGAATTCGTAGAAATCCGGCACCCGCATCGGCTCGATGAAATACCGCGTTGTATATAATTCATAGTTTGGATTGTTTTTCTGACGCACCAACGCAATATCTTCCTTCCAGTTACCCCTCGAAACGCCGATCATGAGCTCCGGCCTCTTTACCCCGTTCACGACTGGAAAGATTTCATAAACTTTCGGACCGCCGGCATCGAACCGGCTACCATCTTCGACCTTGACAACCAACTGTTGCGGTTTGGGAAGATGATAATCATGAGCGATAGTTCCCGTGATCGAGTTCGCCCCCCGCGACTGAGAACTGTCCGTCTTGTACGTATTGACATAATTCGCGGCAACGTTGAATATACCGAATTTACGCTCGATGTGAGCACCGGTTAAATAGACCGGCAGTAAACGTTGCTTACTGTATATGTTTGCAGAATCGAGCGAAAACCATAAGGGCAGGTCCGCACGGGACGCTATCAGCGTCATATCATTATTGGCGAAGTTAAAGTCCCACCGAATCCCGTTCAGCGCGTTCATATCGACCGTGAGCGGGGAGAACTTAACGCGAATCTCATTCCCAACAATGAACCGAGAGGAAAAGTTGACATTGCTCTCACTCAACACGACAAGATCGTCGAGGTAAAAATGGAAAAACTCATTTTCATCGACAGGATTCATCTTGTCTATTTCACTGTATGTCTCACCATGATTCTGGTGTTTCGAATTTATTTTTTGTTCGTCCCACTTGAAGATCGAAACACCGCTCATGATATAGTTCCCGAACTCATCGTATCGCGGGTTCGAGGACCTTGATATCTGGGTACGACCGTACAGGTTATATCCGGTACGGGCATAATTCTCTATTTCCATCTCCGGTTTAAACAGGAGTTGTCCGAGAGCAGTCCCAGAAGAACTCATGAGCATCACCACCATCAGAGCAGTGTATGCGATTATTTTTCTCTTCTTTACCATTATACCATCCCGATCGATAAGTTTATCTTGCAGCCTCACATCTAATCTCAATGGAATAGACAGTATTACCAATCTCTTTCCTGCCAAAACTCTCAACCCACTGCCTCTTATCCCTTCTCATACCGGTTGTGACAAGAAGATTAAATCCCTGGTAAAGCGTCCGTGTTTCAAAGCCAAAGAACATTCTCCGTCTATCTTCATCATGAAGCCTGTCGCCGGAGTTTCTCCTCTTTTCCATGAAACCAGGAAACCCCTGCATGGCAAATCTTAAATCTGTTTTGGGCGCAACTTTGTAATCAAACCTAAGAATCGGATAGTAGTTATAACTATGACCACCATTATTGCGGTACTGTAAATCAGCGGTATAGTGTCCACTTACATACTTGAACTGGGGCTGAATCCTGAATTCCTTGATGCGTTTCTCACGCATCAGCCGGAAACCATGCCAAAAAACATCTGGCAGCAGCCGGAAATCAGCCAGCCGGAATGTATAGTCGATCTTATGGATAGTGGACGCACTGATAATATCTCGCGGAGCCTTCAAGGTCTCCTGCATTGTCGAACCTTCGATGGTTGTCATGTCCCCTATACGATAGACTGAATTATAGCTGAAATTATTAATAATATTCAGGTTGGGAATAGGCGTAATGAGCGTCTTTACCATGGACGAATTCGACCAACTGTTGTTGTAGGCAAGGTTGTTGTATCGTCCCGAGGGTCCCCAGTACTGGCTGTACCACTTGTTGGACTTGTAGTTGTCCTTGACCCGTTCCGTCCGGTGAAAGAGCCCAAACTCGAAGAACGAGGAGAGGCGCTGCATGTGCTCGGCCTTGACATAATCAGTCAGGTTTCTCCCCTCCTGATATTCCTGATTGATATCGTAGTGACCGAGCGACAGTAAGGTAAGGTCACGCGGTTTTAACTTCAGGAAGTAGTGCTGACCTTTTGAATCCCGGTCGTAGGGTAAATCGGCCGTATTATCGTTTTCCCGTTCGTCTATAATGCCGTTATGGTTAAAATCATCACCAAAACTGATGCTGTCAAAGTAGTAGGTAAGATACGGTTGTCCGCTGAAGTAAGTGTCGACATGCTGATTTGAGGGAGCACGATCCCAGTCGACATTCATTCCTGGATATTCACCCCCGCCAACATACAGATTATTGTCATCATTATCGTCGATGGGAGCCCAGTACTGCATGTACTCGTTGGGATAGTTGAAGACTTCACCTCCGAAACTCCATTTGCCATAATCTTTCTCAAAATTGACAAACCATGCCCGAGCACTGGTGTCTTCGTTCTTCTCACCTTTCAGATATTCGTGAATCGGATACGACCACTTGGCATTGTACTCATTGACCTCGGCCCGTACGAACAAACCACGCCAGGTAAGCTCCATGTTCAGACCATATGCGTTGATACCGGTCAGACGATTATACTTGATCTTGACCCACCCGGTATTTGAGAAATCCCCAACATTGCCGGGAGCTTTTTTACAGTGCCGTTTGTCGTAAATGGGACTCCAGTTACCGGACCACGCCTCCGTACCCGGCTGGGTCTCCCAAGCCGGCGGCGCATCCTGCTTCCTCGATGGTATGGCGGCAACGATGTCAAGGCAGTAGTCATTCGCACAGAGGACGTCGAATGAGAGCGACCGCGCTCCCGCAGGCACGAGATATTCGTAAATGAGAACATCGGTGCCAATGACATCAACATACCCTTGGGAAAAATCGGCCTTAAAATGCCGTCCCGCAGGATCATCGGGATTCTCCGAATCCCAGAGATTCACATAGCCCAGAACACCTTTCGGGCCCTTTTCGAAGAACTGACGAAGCGCGGCTGCATCGAGTAACCCCAGAATCCACGAACCACCCGAATATTGAAGATCCTCGACATTCTCGGGAATGTATGCCTGATATTCTCCCTTGTCACGGTAGTAATTTCTGAACTGATACTCTCCCTGCCACTTCCCATCAGAGAACTTCTGCTGCTGCAGTACATTACTGAGGGTGAATGACCGCACGGGAAGATCAGCTTCCTTACCATTTACATTCGCCTTGATGTCATAGACCCGGGCACCGTTTCGTTCATCTTCCGGTGAATCATCGGTCACCAGCACATAGACATACCGGGGCATGTCTCTTTCGTGGAGACCATTAAGGCCGCTGTCGATGTCGTGATTCGAATATGATTGGGTGCCCCGCTGTCTGGTAACAAACGTACCGCCCAGCTTGAGCACATCACCGAGAATGCTCTGCCAGTAGGCACCGAAAAGGTTGGTAGAACCAACGGAAGCGAGGAAGGTAAAGCTGTTCTTACGTGAAGATGCGTCCCATCGGACACCGTTGAAATTCGTCTGCTTGAACGTTGATGGGGTAAAATACGCCCGCAGATTGGTTCCTATCATAAATTTCGTTTGCCAGTTGGAAAACTCGTCGGACGAAATCATGAGGTTGTTGAAGATGTTTGCGGCATTACTTCCATACACCTGACTCGCACCGACCGTGGATTTGTCCCACGACAGGTTGTAAATATCGCCACCCGGCAAGAGGAAGTTTCCAAACTGGTCGAAGGTAACAGGATCGGCGGGCCCATGCCATATCGGGTTCACCCATTCGATATTTCCTTCAGATTTACCCTGCTTTCTCACCAGTGTTTTGGGATATTTCCTCAGGTCGTAATTACTGAAGTTTTCGTACCGGTCACCCCATCTCGGCCTGTCCTCCCGGTTAATAAACTCCTGAGAGAACGCCGCCTGACTCATGAACACGAGTAACAAGCCAAAACAGGCGATACCAGCCAAAACTTTTCGCGCATGACTTATCTTTTTCATAGGTACTGCCTATCCTATCGTTAACCCTCAATTAAAAGGAATACCCGAAAGAAACGTAGTGTTTGCCATCAGTTTGCTTTAATGCTATAGGCAGGTTATACGCATAATCAAACACCAGCGTACTGAACGAATAGCCGAGACCAATATCAAAATCTGCTTCTTCGACTTCGTCCTGGAAATCGCTCGCGTAAAGCAAACCACCCCTGATCTTCAGATTTGACTCGGCGATAACAGACTCAACACCAACCCGGAACACCGTGTCACCGTCAACAAAGGCCACATCACCACCAACACCCAGGCCATTTTTTTGGGCCAGAAGACCGATACCGATTTCGATCGGCAGTTTTCCACCATCGTTGCCGGATTCTGAAATATTCGGCATGAGGGCATCTTTTACATACACACCGCTGACGAAATCGTTGAGCCCAAACATCTCTCCGAACGAATAGGTGGCACTCAAATCGAGCGAGATTGTCGTCTTGGAGAGATCCTCATCGGTACCCGTTCCGTAGGCAATCGCTTGCCCCTCGGCCGACCAGCGCAAAATCTTCACGTTACCGCCGACAGCAAACCGTTCGCTGAGCGATATACCGTACGCGCCGCTAATGACCATGTCCGACGCCTCCTGAATACCGCTGTAGGCGAATCCGAGGCCGAGACCGCTTCTCTCTCCGAGCGGCGTGACAAAATTGACCTGAGAGGTCATTAAATCAGAGATAAATACGGCCGGCTTGCCATAGCCGATACCGAGCTGCTTCGTTTTGAACTTTGCCAATCCAGCAGCATTATACCAGTAACCATTCGCATCGGATGAGGAAGCGAGGAATATTTCCCCCATTCCCATTGCCCTGGCACTCTGGCCGGCAGTATCGAAAAACGCACCTTGAGCAACCGATGCCGAGAATAGCACCACTATGGCGACGAACGCCAGAATGGATTTCAGCTTTGAGATCAAAGCCTTTTCCCTCATTTTACAGTTTTTACGCGTCATATCGCATTTACCCGTTTCTTGAGCAGTTATAAACCAATATATCCTTTACCATAATATATGAGTTAGTAAGCGACTACAACAGTATCGCCTTCAATCACATCATCCTCATCGGTTTCGGCAACAACCTGGAAGATGTAAATACCTGGCGGAACAAGGTCTCCATCTTCATCTGTGCCGTCCCAGTATCCGGGCAATTCTTTCGCTGCCATGATACTGGCTAAATTTTTCTCAACCGAATACGCACGCGGCCCCATATTTTCATCCGCGATGGTCGTGATTAATTTTCCGGCGGTATTATAGACCTTAATCACCACGTTGGTTTCAACTTTTGCGAGAGTAAATTCAATGACGGTAAAGTCATTTTTGTTGTCACCGTTCGGCGTGAAAACCTTGGGGATCGCTTTTACATCGGTCAAAAGATCCTTCAGGATCGTTGAAACCATAACAGTGTTCGATCCCAGCGCACGATTTTCCCACGCTTTTATCGGGCCTATGCCGTCATTATTTGACGAACTAAACAAGAACGCATCGAACGTATGCGAACTCCTCAACAGTTTCGTATTGAAGGAAACATAGAGTGTGTCCGCACCGCTGGCATCAGAATCCGTGACCGGCGTCGCAAACGACACATAGAGCGTATCCACGGTGGAAAACTCACTGGCCGTCAGATCCGTATCGGTATCCGAACTGTGGATGCTGTTGAGCTTCGCCTGACCGGGAACGGAAATCACCAGCCGATCGATATCCTCTCCTGCAACGAGATCGTAGCTGAGCACGTAGGTGAACGTCGAATCGGCACCCATCGCAACCCTGGTCGGCGTCACAAAACCATTAACAGCGGAAACCGGCTGATCGTCGATCGAATAGTTAACCGTCAATTCCTTGAACGTGGGAGTTCTGAAGGTATCCTGAGATTGGAGGTTCACACGGTACCGGAAGTGAGTAGCCGGCTCCGGCGAAGCGAATTCGAACGATTTCGCGCTGATCGGATCACTCCAGAGACTCGGCGTATCGCTGTCGACACCGTTCTTGGTCTGCGTCTGGATGGTCAGCGATGTTCCATCAGGAATATCACCATCCCATTCAATCATGCCGAAGTTCTTATATGTATCGGCAGAACCAAAATCGATCCACGGCGACTCGTACTTCGCTTCCAGAACATGGCCGATACCAAACACCATCAATTCGCCAATGTTCGGCATTTCGATTCTGGTCTCCGTCACCTTGTACCGCACATAGCGCGCCCACTCAGGCGGGAATTTCACGGAATAGTTATCGTAGCCGCCCTCATCGGCATTGGTTACCCCGATTTCATGGAGAACACCGACCTCTTCCCAGCGGAACTCATCAAGGGAAATTTCCACTGAATAGCCGCGGAATGACTTGCGGTCGAACTCCGCAACATTAGTACCGCCGGTAAAAAGCGTCATCTTGTCAATTCGAAAAATTCTTCCGAGGTCAACGTACTTCGTATCGTTGAGCGCTCGTGACATGTACTGAAAACCGATACTGAGATCCGCATCGACCAGCTTCAAGTACTCGCACGGTTTACCGAGCGCCAGGTTCTCGCCTTCGATACGCCGAAGAGAGATACCACCCCCCTCGGTATATCCGATGTCAACCTCTGTGTTCAAATAGCCGGTGATAACTTCAACGCCAGGATTGAACGTATAGTTAACACTGCCCATTTTACCAACCATGGCACGCCTCATCAGCTTTGTCTTGGATGTGTCTGTAAACAAATCCGCTGTAAAAGCATACCAGTCTTCAGCTTCTCCAAATAGTGAAGAATATGTATCGCTATCGAAACACCACCAGGCAATGGGGACTTCCTGTAATTCCCCACTGATGAATTTCGAATCACGAACTCTCGTTGTTGATCCGAGCTGATCCGAACCACCGGTGACGTCAAGGATTATACCATTTCCAAGACCTCTCCCGTGATTGACCACCTTGACACCGATATCAATGACATTATCGGCTACGGTAACTACATATTCTTCAACTGTTTCCCAATTGTCGTCGGTACCGATTTCTGCTCCGTTCACGTAAAGTGTATATTCATCAATAGCCGTAATATGAATGGTAACGTCATCGTAACCGACAGTCTTGCCATAATAACCTGACAGGCTCGCCATATAGTAAACCGTGTTAGACCATGTTGAATCGACATATGTTTGTATAGCTTGCACGGCAGCAAACGATGGACCAACAATAACAGCGAGCAAAAGCACGGTTAAAACCAGACCTTTAACGCACCTTAGCAATGTAACCTCCACTCTGATTACCCTGTGTTTTCAATTTTGCACGTGGGAGATGACAGACACATTCCTTATTGCATGTATAAGGGAATATTTATAAATAAGATAATAAAACCAACAGGAACAAACAACCACCTCCTCGGACGACCTGCTGGATGTCAGTATATCGTTTAGTTGTTTAAGGTTATCAAACAAAATTCTAGCATTCATAAATATCAACGATGGTATATAATAAACCCATTAAATTCACTTGTCAAGCTGAAATATTAACTTATATGCTTTTTTTAAACATTTACATTAACACCCTATTTCTGCTACTAAAAAATGCAGGGTAATGAATGAAATAATCAAAGTATCAGTTTACCTCTTTCTGTCTTCACAAGAATGTTAATACAACCTGAATTTCTACCGGGAAAACATCGAGTTACGACGGCAACACTCACGAAGTCCCACGTCATCGCCAGCATTGCCGCAGGAGGAGGGGGGTGTCAAAAAAACAAGTAACTAATTAATCATAATGGCCTTATCTTAATACCTTATCCCGATAACCTATCGTGAAAAATGAGACGGAACGGTGAGGAATCCAAGTCAATCAGGTACGAATATAACGATTCGCACGAGTTTAGGGATACGGTTTTTTTCCGCAAACCAAAAGATTAACGTATCAAGCGATCATCTTTTTTTGCGACATCTCTTATACATTATATATACATCTTATATAATTGCTATATGAAATACAATGGCGCACGTTATTCCTTACTGTGGCCACGCAACGGGATGCGCCGGCACTCTTGGGATATATATGCGGCTGGCACGATTATTGTCTCGCACCTTTTTTTATGCCGGTCGTGCAAGGACTAAAATATTTGCCGGATATCACACTCACCTGTTCCCCGGTGCTTTTCCTGGTTGATGACAGTGAATTCAAGCTATCCGCCACTACGTATAATACCTGTTTTCCGCGTTCGGGTACGATGGAATTGAACGGTTCATCGCCCAGTGGGCGGCGCGCCAGATGATGTTCCGGTATTCCGGCGCCTGGTACGCGTGCACGGTGCTTCCCGGGAGAAGGCCAACGATTCTTCCCGCCCCCCTTTCCAGCACCCATCCGCTGATACCCTGGCGTTTTTCATGGACAGCGGTCGATTCAAACAGCGTTACCGTCGTGCTCGACCTGATAATCACCAACGGTTGTTCATCATGCAGGACTGAGAACTTCCCGACACCCTGAGTGACCGGGTGGGTTTTGTTGATTCGCGTGTACCACATGGGTTCGAGGTTGTGCGGCCCGATTCCAGTGACATCGAGGAAAGACAAGAAACGGTGGTTCCCGCACATAACCGTGCTGTGCATGGCAAGAAGTCCCATGCCGCGGTTCCGGACATTGTCGATAATCGCACTGACATTGGCATCCGTCCAGAACGAGCTTCCTGAAACAATGGTGTCCGAAACGCCTCCGCTTTCCGTGAACAGGTCGACAGGGTCGACTTCCCCGTCGCGGCAGACAATAAACAGATCGGCATCATCAATGAGGTCGGGGGTGAACAGTTTGTTCGCACGAACGAACACGAACCGCCAGTCTTTTTTCGACTCGAAAACGTTGCGGACCTGGATCTCGTGGCCGAGGCCATGGTAATGTTCCGTCGTTCCAAAAAGCGCCACAATCTTGGTTTCTCCCGGAGCTTTCGGTTCGACTGCGGCGTTTGCTTCCGACTCTGCGATAACGGAGGTTCCTGCGGCGGGGAGACCAAATCTAAGCAACCCCCTTTTACTGACTTTATGAAATAATCCCATGAGAATCTCCTTGAAGGTGGAATGACTAAATTCTGATCATGTCAGGCGGTTTTTCTCACCAGATGTAATTTTCATAACTCCCGTAAAACGCCTGCACGGGGAGGTTCAACGCCCATTGTGCGGCACGCCACATGATCTCCTGGTACTGTACTTGATACCAGGTCCATTCGTAATGTCCGGGGGTCAGCCCGACAATCCGCCCTTTGCCCCGCTGGACACACCAGCCCTGAATCGTCCAGTGGCCGTCATGTAATCCATGACTCCAGAACAGTACGTTCAGATTCGGATCATGGGGATCCGCAAGATAGGCCCCGAACTGCTCATCGAGCTGTATGACAAAGGGTTCCATGCCTTTCGTGATGGGATGCTCCTGGTGCAACTTGGCGATGACGACCGGCTGGATCTCCCGGTGAAGCATGGGATAGGCTCCCATGAACTCGTTCAGCTCATCACCGGCGAACCAGGGCGTGTTGTGGACACAAATCCATCCCATGCCGCGGTTTTTCACTCCGTCAATAATCGCCGCCGTATTTTCCGGCGTATACATATATCCCGAATAGTAGGTCAGGAGCAGGTCGGTGTCGTTTAAAATTTCAGGCGTTATGGGGCGGTAATCGTTCGCCCACCAGAAATCGGCGTTCGGCAGGTGTCCCATTATCGGCTGGAGACCGTTTCTTACCCGGTAATCTTCTCCGCAGATAGCCGAGATCCTGCGTGAACCAGGTTTCTTCGGCTCCGGCGCTGACTGCTGCGCTTTCGCATCGGATACATGAAAGGCAGCGGTTGCCGCGGCAGCAAGCCCGGTTTTCAGGATATTTCTGCGCGAGTGTTTGTGTGATGTATCCATAGTGCCTCTCTCCTATCGGATTGTACTATCCCGATCGTTCGATATTTCCCCATCTAATAGACGATACCCTTTTTCGATTCGATCGTTTCCTGCGAATCGTTCACCAGCCAGTGGTCATAGGGTTTCCATTGCATAAGTTCTATGTCCTCCAAAAGAACGTACACCCGCTGTTCCGGTTGGTGGGTGGCCGGATTCAGCGGGATGAACGATACCGCATGATGTTCGATTTCGCAATTCGTGTTGGGGTGGGCGGTTGGAACCGTTGCATCGTCATTCCGATCCGTTTCGCCCCATCGACTCGTCCCGGCGATTACCCACGTCCCGACGGATTTTACTTTTCGTATGAACGCCGTTCGTTCAATGGATTGAAATCTGCGGCCGTCGAAAAAGTACCAGAAACCGTCTTCCGGTTTGTCGAGCCGCCCATAAAAAAACTGGATACTGCCTCGTTGTGCCTGCGTGTAATCGGGTAATTTTTGCCCCGTTACGAAATCCATTCGTTTCGAATCCCTGTCGAATGAGATACGGACAGGGGCCTCCTGTGAAAAGGCACTTCCCGCTAATGCCAGGGTGAGAATCGGAATAAGGACAGCGGTTACAGGTAGTCCGGTGTGCATGTCGTTTGCCTCCTTGCTCAGTGCTTATACCATATCTCGATATTCATATCGAATTGAAAAGCATAAGATAAATAAGTCGCATAGCATCTACAATACTACTTCATGGCATACTTGAAAAGCATTTTTGTGCGTAAACAAACAGATGGATAGAGAAATACACACTATTTGTGCCTGCGGTTTTGACGCATTCTCAGCAGAGACCCTCCCGTCGTTGGTATCTCCATACGGTATATGCAGGGCGTGCAATGGGGCCAGGCTCCCGGAGTTCGCAGGTCGACGGCGGTGAAAGTTCTGTAATAATAAATTGTTGATTTTTCACAATAATTTCAAGATATTCCTTGGTGATGGTGCACTATCATACAACACCGCATGAACTGGCGGAAAAACTCGTTTCACCGCCCATTCTTCAGTATACAGTCTTGGAGCGAACATGGAACTTGACCACACGCGTATCCTCGTTATCGGCGGCGCAGGCTTTGTCGGCTCACATATTGTCGACCTTTTGACACAGGAACCCGTGAGCGAAATCATCGTGCTCGATAATTTCGTCCGGGGTACCCGCCGCAATCTCGCCGGGGCGCAAAAAGATGCCAGGCTCAAAATCATCGAGGGAAGCATTACCGACCGGAATACCCTGAACCAGGTCATGGAGAATGTCGATTACGTGTTTCACCTCGCGGCCCTCTGGCTCTACGAGTGTGTCCACGAACCGAGATCGGCGCTGGAAGTCAATGTCGACGGCACGTACAATGTTATCGAAGCCGCTCAGAACGCGGGTGTCACCAAGGTGGTATTCTCGTCATCGGCGTCGGTGTATGGTGATGCCCTGTCGATTCCGATGACCGAGGATCACCTGTTCAACAACCGCACCATGTACGACGCAACAACAATTGCTGGCGAGCAGTTCTTCCGCGCCAACTATGAGCAAAACGGCATGGATTATACCGGCCTCCGCTACATGAACATTTACGGACCCCGCATGGACTACCGGGGCGCCTATGTGAGCGTCATCATGAAAGTGCTGGATCGCATCGATCAGGGAAATCCGCCGATTATTTTCGGCGACGGCAGCCAGTCATACGATTTCGTTCACGTGGAAGATGTGGCACGGGCCAACCTGCTCGCCCTGAAGAGTCCCGTAACCGACGACTTCTTCAACATCGGCATGGGCACCAAAACCACCATTAACGAACTTGTTCGCCTGCTTCTGTCGTTGACCGGTTCCAAGCTCGAACCGGAGTATCGACCTCAGGAGCAGATGTTTGTAACCCACCGCGTGGGCAGCACCGAAAAAGCGGAACATATCCTGGGATTCAAAGCCCGGATTCCCCTCGAGGAAGGTCTTTCTTCGGTCGTTCAATGGCGCCGTGAAGACCAGGGCAAAACCGGTTTATGAAATATCCAAAAGGCTGTAGGATAAAAACATACAACAAAACTAATTGGCAGCCGGCGACGATGAACCTTTCAATAACAGCGATGAAATCTGATCCATGTGCGGAATAGCGGGAATGATACAGTGCGCCGGCAAAGCGATAGCTCCCGGCCTGATGGAACGGATGACCGATGCCCTCGCACATCGCGGCCCCGACGGCAAAGGGGTATACCTCGATAGTCATATCGGCCTCGGGCACCGGAGACTCGCCATCATCGACCTCTCGGAAGCCGGGCACCAACCGATGGCCACCGGGGACGGCACCTACATTCTCTCGTATAACGGTGAAGTGTACAACTTCCGCGAGATCAGGCGGGAACTCGAAGGTCTCGGGCACCGGTTTCGCTCGAAAACCGATTCGGAAGTCGTACTCGCGGCCTATGTTCAGTGGGGAGCCGAGTGCCTTCACCGGTTCAACGGGATGTTCGCTTTTGCGATCTATGACAGGAAACGGCGGGAGCTCTTTATCGCCCGAGACCGTTACGGGATCAAGCCGCTCTACTATGCATTCCAGGGTTCGTGGTTTCTCTTTGGCTCGGAGCAGAAGGCAATCCTTGCTCATCCCGAATTTCGGCGTACAATTAACGAGGAATCGCTCCTTGAGTATCTGACCTTCCAGAATCTCTTTACCGATAAGACGCTCCTGAAGGACGTGCGGATGTTCCCCGCCGGATGCTGGGCCCGAATTTCCACCGACAACCCGGGAAACAATCTCACGGTCGTGCGTTACTGGGACTACGACTTCAAAGAACCGGCGAAATTCCACGCAGAAAAAGACTATTTCGAAGAACTCGACCGTCTCTTCCGCCAGGCGGTGACCAGGCAGCTTGTCAGCGATGTCGAAGTCGGGTCATATCTCTCCGGCGGCATGGATTCGGGATCGATCACCGCGGTAGCCGCGACGGAACTCCCCTACATAAAAACATTCACCTGCGGCTTTGACATGAACTCTATTTCCGGGCTGGAACTGTCATTTGACGAGCGCGAGAAAGCCGAGTACATGTCCTATCTTTTTAAAACCGAACACTACGAGATGGTTCTCAAGGCAGGCGACATGGAGCGGATCATGCCGGGGATTGCCTGGTGCCTCGAAGAGCCACGCGTGGGACAGAGCTATCCGAACTACTATGCGGCGCAGCTCGCCTCGAAGTTTGTCAAGGTTGTTCTCTCCGGAACAGGCGGAGACGAAATGTTCGGCGGATATCCCTGGCGATACTACCGTGCGGTCGTCAATGCCGATTTCGAGGAATACATCGACACATACTACTCGTTCTGGCAGCGCCTCATTCCGGATCACGAGATCGCGAACATCACTCGTCCCATAGCGGATAGCATAAGCCATGTCAGGACGCGTGACATTTTTCGGAACGTTTTCCTGGAGCGCGGAGAACGGCTCTCCAGCCCGGAGGAGTATATCAATCATTCACTCTACTTCGAAGCGAAAACATTTCTGCACGGCCTGTTGATGGTCGAGGACAAACTCAGCATGGCGCACGGCCTCGAAACGCGCGTTCCCTTCCTCGACAACGACCTGGTCGATTTTGCCATGACCATACCGGTCGAGCTCAAGCTGAAAAACCTGACCGAAGTCATCAGGATGAACGAAAACGAACCGGGATACAAGACCGAAAATTACTTTCAGAAGACCCGGGACGGCAAACTCCTGCTCAGGCGCGTAATGGAACACCTTATTCCGCCGGAAATCACCAATGCGGTCAAACAGGGATTCTCAGCTCCCGATGCCTCGTGGTTCAGAGGCGAGAGTATCGACTACGTCCGAAACATGTTTTTCAACAAACACGCCCGGATCTACGAGTATCTGGACAGAAATGTCACCCAGCGGCTTGTCAACGAACATCTCGAGGGAAAAGAGAACCGCCGGCTGTTCATCTGGTCGCTCCTGAATATTGAATGGTGGCTGCGAACATACCTGACGTAGCGGCATGCGGTGGGTACGGCACATCACTTCGTAACTAAAGGGAACAACGGTGAAGACCATTCTCGTTACCGGTGCAGCAGGCCTGGTTGGCCGGAAGGTGTGTCAATTACTCGCCGGGAAGGGTAACGCAGTCCTGGGACTCGACCGACGCGGTATGTTTCACCACGCACCAGCTCCGTACGAGCGGATACCCTGCGACCTGACAGAATCCTCCTTCACCTCGTGCCTGCCCGATACAATCGATGTCATTATCCACCTCGCCCAGTCGGAGCGGTACCGTGACTTTCCCGATGGCGCCCTCGATGTGTTCAGGGTCAACACCCAGAGCACCCTCGAACTGCTCGATTACGGACGGAGGATCGGCATCAGCCAGTTCGTGTATGCTTCTTCGGGGAGTATCTACGGCTCCGGGTCGGCGCCCATTAAAGAAAACGATCCACTACCTCCGCCGGAGGAGTTCACATTCTATCAAGCATCCAAATATGCGGGCGAACTCCTGCTGAACGCCTATAACGGCCTTTTCCAGGGTGTCGTTCTCCGGCCATTCTTCATCTATGGGCCCGGGCAGCGCGACAGCATGCTCATACCCCGTCTCATCACACGGGTCAGGGACAGTCAGCCAATCACACTCGACGGTGATGACGGCATTCTAATCAACCCGGTCTATGTGGACGATGTCGCCCGGGCAATCGAACGCATCGTCGACCGCAACATCTCCGGCACCATCAATATCGGCGGCCCCGAGGTACTCAGCATACGACGCATCGGGGAAATCATCGGCACTGTGCTCGGTATACCGCCGGTGTTCGAATCCCATCCCCGTACGCACCAACCCTATATCGCGGGGGACATCATGAAACTCACGGAGATGATCGGCCCGCCGGAAACCACGTTCAAAGCCGGCGTGGAAAAAACGGTGCGGGGTATCGAACGGGAGTCTGAAACGTGAAGGTTCTTCACCTGCCCTCATCTGTCGCCGGGAATTCCTGGGGTCTGTCACGGGGAGAGCGGGCGCTGGGACTCGAATCCGATGTCCTCGTCCTTTACGAGAGCAGGTACGGCTATCCTGCCGATCGGGTGCTTTTCCCCGGCAATCCGCCGGGGCCTGCGGGAAAACTTCTGAAGCGTCTGAACATCCCGGTGCTTCTCAAGGAAGCGCGCGCCATTTGCAGGAGCTACGATGTCTTCCACTTCAACTTCGGTTCATCGCTGATCGACCTCTGGATGCTCGGCCTGCCCCTCCTCGACCTCCCCCTCTACCGTGACAAGGGAAAGATCATCGTGACCTACAACGGCTGCGATGCCCGCCAGCGTGACCGCACCATCGAGCGAACCCGGTTCTCACCCTGCCACAATGAGAGTTGCAGCAGGCTCTGTTCCTGGGGCATTACCACCCATCGTAACCGGAAAGGCATCGAGAAGTTCGACCGCTTCGCCGACACGATCTTCGCCCTCAACCCCGACCTCATGCACGTCCTGCCGGAGCGGGCGCGTTTCCTGCCCTACACGATTCCCCGGTGGTGGGACATCAGCGAAACACCGGCGAATTTGTCCACAACGAAGCTCACCATCGCTCATGCCCCGACGAGCCGTGCAACGAAAGGCTCGGTCATCATTCTTGCCGCGCTCGAAAAACTGAAAAAGACCTACGGGGACCGGATCGAGGTCATCCTCGTTGAAAACGTACCGCACGACAAGGCGCTCGCGCTCTATCGTAATGCCG
Source organism: uncultured bacterium (assembly GCA_964456585.1). Taxonomy (GTDB): domain Bacteria; phylum Latescibacterota; class Latescibacteria; order Latescibacterales; family Latescibacteraceae; genus Latescibacter. The sequence goes on along the minus strand of CAYWBT010000005.1, from coordinate 1,995 downwards.
ACCTGGTGATCGACCAGGTGCTCATCGGCTTTTACGGCGCTGTTGCGGTCGAGGCGATGAAGATGGGCAAGCCGGTCATGGCCTACCTCAGGGAGGACGATCTGGGATTCATGCCGGGAGATATGGCCGCCGACTGCCGCGAGGCACTCATCCGCACCGATCCCGCCACGATCTTCGAGACGCTCTGCGGAATTGTCGAGAATCCCGGTATCTTAGAACGGCACCGTGAGGCCGGTCTCGCCTACGTTCACCGCTGGCACGATCCGGCGTATGTGGCGGGGATAACGAAAGCGGCTTACGAATCCTGAACGTCGACCGGTCAAAGCGGCACACCCGCGTCACGGTATGCACACGCCAACCGTTCCGCATACGCTTCCAACGTAAAATACTTCTCGATATACTCCCTGCCACGGACGCCTCGTTCATGTACCAATTCACGGTTCTCCGCGAGCCTTCGCAGATCGTCCCGCAGCGTGTCGGGGTGACAGGAGATGATCGGGCATTCCTCCGGGGTGAGGAGATAGTTCTCCGGCTTGCGAATGTTGCACATGACCGCTTTGCCCATGGTCATCCCCTCGATCGCCAGGAAACCATGAAACCCGATGAGACAGCCGTCGAATATCACATCCGCCGTGCGGTACATTTCGAGGGCCTCGGTGTTGGGCACGCCCTGCACCATGACAAGCTCGATGTTCACCCCCTCCCCCTTCAGCGTTTCAACTGCCTCGACGAGGAAATGGGTGCCCTTGAACATGGGATGGTTTGGCGAGTGCACGATCCGCAGGGGACGGGCGGCATCGGTCGCGGGATACGCCGGGTCGTAGCGCGGCTGCCGGTGATCGATCGGCCAGAAAAAGAGGTCGTTGCGGCTGCCGGGCGTATACTCGATCATGTCGCCCATGGAGAAGACCGCGGTCGCGTACCGCCGGAGCCGTTCCATGTGGCGCTTCTGCTTACGGTCGTCGCAGATACAGGCCCTGCCGACAAGGGTGCACTCGGTGCAGCAGTTCGGCTCGCCAAGTGCCCGGGTCACCTCCCGCGCCCTCACATCGGCGCCGTACGTCCAGAAGAAGACGGGTATCCGGAGGAGTCGGTACACCATGAATTCGAGCTCGTTCAGCCGGAAGGGATCGAGCGAGGGAATAAGGCCCCGGTCGCAGTAGAAGTGGAGCCGCTCCGCCGTGAGGCAGGCCCAGAGAAAGACCGGAAACGGCACGAGCTTTCCGATGAGCGGCACTGAGAACCACCGCGAGAGATCGTAGTCGAATTCGCGCGTGATGAAGTAGGTCGTGTAGACAAGCGAGCGGGCATTCACCCCGAGAAGCCGTTCGGCGCGGGCGTTGATACCCATGTTGAGAATGGGGCTACCCGACCAGAGACTCACCATTTTCCAGAGCCCGAGCTTCCGGTTGAGCAGACGGAGCGGAACGAGGGGTATCGCCACGAGAACAACGAGAAAGAACAGGCTGTCATACGCCGCCTGGACAAGTGTTTTCACGATACGCTTCACCGGTAATCCCCATAAGTTTCAAATCCAATCTGCCCGCCCGTACGCTCACCAATATAACGATGCCCGGCGGTCGAGCACAAATGAAAATGTGCCTGTTATTCTTATCATAGTAATTGTTAGCAATAACTAAAAGAAGGATGTTCTTCGTCTTTTTGGTAAAACACCCAAAAATAACCAGCACCGTTTTTATGTGCTTCACTCCGCTCTCAAAATCTTGTATATTGTCGATGAGAGTTAAAGTATATGCTGTGCAATGAGCATCGACATTCGCCATACACTCTACCGCTCTGGAACAACGACCTGTGCTCTGGCGGCGTATGACAGCATATTTCTCTTATTATCACTTACCGACAGCCATTTCGCGGAGTCTGCAATGAAGAGAAAAAAAAAGTTTTTTCATCTTGTCTTGACAATCTTGAAAACACCGCTTCTCGTACCGCTCGTGGCCGAGCAGAACAGGTTTATCCTGTCAGAAATCGCGCGCC
>CAYWBT010000004.1:0-50188 GCA_964456585.1 uncultured bacterium | reverse complement strand
TCCGGTCAAGGAGACTGACCGTATCCTGAAGGCTGATGAGGTTTTTCCGCATACCGGAAGTTAATGAAATGTCACTGATAGACATGATACTACTCCTCTTCTAGGAATTAATTCGGCATTCTTGCCGGAAAGTGTATTACTAACGGTACCATATACATCGTATCGGCAGCATACACTGCCTGTATAAAGTTGTTTTTGAATCACCTCCTCTTCAAAAAGTACGTAAAATGTTTCCGGATACGTCCTACTTCTTTATACGACATACCAAACACGTACTGATCGACTTCCTTTCACTGTTATCGGACAAAATAATGGAAAGCTTTAGGGGGTGTATGAAAAAGTCTTCACCTGCATCCCGATGTGAAGTGCATAATCGTATCCAACTCAGCAGCCGGTGAATAAACCAAAGTGTAATTCCGGGCGTCTATAGCTTGAGTACACATGAAGGTGCCAACTCTCCATAAATCCTGAGCCCATGGCTGTTTCCCAACCGTTCGTCATTCGGGATATGCAGGATCCATCGCGAGTATGGGTATGGTTCTATGTTCTTTCATATCATCGTTTGGCTGCTCTGGAGGAAAAACCACGGTATCGGGCGACACCAAAACTGAAGCTGTATCTCGCAGTGCACCTGTCCGAATACATAATCGTTCTCTAGACGGGTGCGGCTCGCGATTACCAAAAAATTATGTGCCGATTCGCCAGCCGAGACAGCACCGACCAATCAGTGTGTGCGCAGAAGGAATACATTTTGTGAAAGTTTAGTTGGATTTTTTTCATATTTTTATTATAATTAACAATCTATGCTATTTTGAAATTATTGTATAAGAAAGGATGGAGATTGAACTCGTCTGTAGAAACAACCGTTCTCAATCTCATACTGGGATCGAGTCTGTTTACCAAGTCAATTCTTCTTATTCTGCTCATGATATCGATCATTTCATGGGCGATAATTTTTCATAAATACCTCTATATACGGAAATATCGGTCTGAAATAACTCGCTTCTTGAAATCGCTGACAAGCCAGAGCAGCTCCGTGATGATCGAGGACAGTTGCACCCATTTCAGCAAGGGAGTTGCCCGGACGATGCCGGTGCTTCTTCTCAAGATATTCAGGATTAAGAAGCAGGGAAGGACCATCCAGTCGCCTGAAGCGATCATCAACAACGCGTCCATGCACGAGATGGGCAAGCTGCAGAGGGGCATGGGTATGTTAGCGACAACTGCCAATGTGAGCCCGCTGCTCGGGCTTCTCGGCACAGTCTGGGGAATTATGTACGCGTTTATCAATATCAGCCAGAAAGGCGGTGCGAGTATCGACATCGTCGCCCCGGGCATTGCAGAAGCACTCATCACCACCATTGCGGGTCTGTGCGTCGCAATTCCCGCGCTCGTCGGCCACAACCTGCTATCTGGCGTAATCGACTCATGCATGGATAATCTGGATCGCATCTCTGAATATGCGGCATCGGTTCTTTCACAGGAGTCAACACCATGATACGGAGAAGTTCGGTAAAACCAGAGCTCAAAATGATAAACCTCATTGATGTCATGATGGTTCTCTTGATTATCTTCATGCTGGCAGCACCCACGATACATCAGTGGGTGGACGTCGATCTTCCTTCCGCAGAAGTGTCCCGGGCGAAAATAACGGAAGGCATTATCATTTCGGTAACCAAAGAAGGGGCTGTGTACATCGACCGCGAAAAGACCGACCTCAAGGAGTTCGCCAGTACAATGGCTGAAATATGGAAAACCCGTTCTCATGAGCCAGTGTTCATTCGCGCCGATGGTGAAATTCAGTATAAGTATGTCATGGATATTATCAGTGAAACGAAAAAGCTCGGTGGTGAAAATGTCGGTCTCGTAGTCGAGGATGGAAAACGGGATAACGCGAAGTAATCCCGTAAAGGCTGGTTGGTAAAGATGTTCAGGGACCTCATCATTTCATGCGTCGGCCATAGTGTAATGATCATAAGCCTGCTCTTCGTTTCGACTTTCGGGGAGAAACCGAAGGTGCGGTCCTTCGATGTATACCGTGTAAAAACCGTTTCCTCTCAGTCTATATCGAACCTGCTCCAGCGTGCACAGGCTGTGGACGAGCGGAAATCTAAGGTGCCCCAGATTCAAACAAAGTCCCAGGTACTGCCGCAGCAACACCGAAAAAAGTCTCAGACAGTGAAGCGGTCGAGCACGTCGCCATCGAAACCCGGCACATCAAAATCCGGGAATACTGTACCCAAGGGAATGCGTGTCGACACACAATTTGATTTTCCGGAATACCTTTTCGATATTCGCGATAAGATCGAACAAAACTGGCGGCCGCCCTCGGCGAATGAACAATTTAAAACAGTGGTGTTCTTCCGGATCAGGAAGGACGGAAAAATAACACGCGCTTTTGTTGAAAAGAGCTCCGGCAATATGGTGTTTGATCTTGGGTGCCAGAGAGCGGTGACCGGAACTGATCCGTTTCCCCCACTTCCAAAAGAATATCAAAATGATAACCTCGGAGTACACCTTGAATTCATTTTCACGAACGACTGATAAAAGACATCGGATAGAGAATTTTGTTGCACAAAGGCCTCTTTCATATTATTTTTGTTTTTTATTAGCGTTTTGCTTTGTTTTTCTGCAGGTAACAGCTGATGCCGTTGCTCAGCCGGAAGTAAGTATGTCCATCAGGGCGGGAAGCTCCGGGTACTTCGGTGTCGGTGTGGATGGTTTCGCAGTTGAAGCGGACAGTTCCGGTATTGTTACAGATGAGTCGCTCCTGCTGCAGTCGGTAAAAAATACCATAACCGGTGACCTCAACGAGAGCGGCTTTTTCGAGGTAAAGACACTCGATGACAGTCTGAGAACTTTGTCGGGCGGTTTATTTGCGCAGTGGCGGGCAACCGGTGCCCAATGCTACCTCTTCGGCGAAAATGGGAACGGGAATACGGTTGATGTCACCCTTGTCGACCTTAAGACAACGGTTACCATATTCCATGAAGCGTATAGCATAGACAGTAATCGCCCCTGGTATACCGCGCATGTCATCGTTGATGATATGATTGAATTGTTCACCGGTGTGCGGGGGAGCATGGCGTCACACCTGGCTTTTTTCTATCCACATGGAGGGGAGAGTAACGAACTATACCTCATCGAGACCGATGGACGTGAGCGGCGTCAGCTGACATTTACCCAGACATTGAACCTCTCACCGAGTTGGTCAGCCGATGGTACTAACATTGCGTTCTCGTCACTGATTAATAACAGCTGGTTGATCATGATGATCAATCTGAATACCGGGCAGACGCAGGATATTACCCGCTGGTCGGGATTGAACACCTCACCATCATGGCATCCCTCAAAGAGTGATGTTCTCGCATTCTCATCGAATAGGGATGGCAATAGTGAGATATACACCTGCCAGAAGGACGGTACAAATCTCAGGCGGCTCACGAACCATTACCGGATCGATTCTTCTCCGACATGGTCGCCGGATGGAAGCCAGCTGGCGTTCACTTCCGATAGAGCGGGCCTGCCGGTGGTTTATGTCATGAACAGCGATGGTACGAACCAGCATCGGCTGACATCCATGACGAATGCTTACGAAGGTTCACCATGCTGGTCACCACGCGGCGACCGTATTGCCTTTGTTGTCATGTTTGATCGATCGTTTGATATCGCAACGGCAAACCCGTCTGGTGATGACATGATCATCCTGACCTCGGGCCAGGGATCAAATGAAAATCCCCGCTGGTCGCCGGACGGTTTACGGATCGTTTTTTCGTCAACAAGGCTTGGGGGAAAGAATATATTCATCATGAACTGGGACGGGTCAAATGTTCGTCCTTTGACAACAGACAGTAAAAGTTTTTCACCAGCTTGGGCTCCTTCATCTTCAGGAAACGATATTCGCATATCCTCCCGTAGGTAGGAGTTATTGTTTCATCACTTTATTAAGAAAGGACGGGGAACATGTTCAAAAGCAAAGTGCTAATGGTTTTTCTTCTAGGACTTGCGGTCGCCCTGGCAGGCCTGACAGGTTGTTCGAGCAAGAAAAAAACCACCGAACCGGTTCGTCAAGAAACCCGGGCGCCGGAGAAAAAGCCCGCACCTCCGGCAGTGGTACCCAAAGCTCCCGAGAAAAAGGAAGACAGCGTACCGCGAGATCTCGCATTTACCACCATTTACTTTGACTTCGATAAATCCGACATCAGGCCAGATCAGCGGAGCACCATGAACAGTAATGCCCAGCTTTTATCACGGTACCAGACGGTGAGGGTGCGCATCGAGGGACACTGCGACGAGAGGGGAACTGAAGAGTACAACCAGGCACTCGGCCAGCGCCGTGCCGATTCAGTGACGAAATATTTGTCCGACTATGGCATTTCCAGTTCACGGATCGAGACGGTCTCCTATGGTGAAATGCGTCCGATGGACAGGGGACACAATGAAACCGCGTGGGGAAAGAACCGTCGCTGTGAATTGGTCATTACCAGGCGGTAGTGTTCTTTGAAATTCTGCCCCGATTCAAGGTGATAAAAAAACGGTGAAAATATATTTCGCCATCTTTGGGCGTCACTGAAGCACCTGTCACTACTGTCGTCAGGCGGTCATGCTAGCAGCGTTTCCGCCTGACCGTGACAGTATGATCCAAATCCAAAGTAGTTTTCAGCTCTCTAAGAGGGAGTGAGGCAATGTTGAGACGAGTTTCGGCAGCACTTTTTGCCTGCATCATGATCGTCGTACCACTCATGGTTCTATCGTGCGCAACGCACAGGGATGCGTCGAATCTTCGCGAAGAATTGCATGTGTTGAGCACGACAACCGAATCTCGTCTCTCTGCAATCGAAGCATCCGTTGCCTTAATCGACAGCATGGTGCAGGAACAGTATGCCCTCTCAATGGGCATTCGCGCACAACTCGGTTCCCAATCCCGTGACGAGCGGGACAACCTCACCTCCCTCGTCGCCCGCCAGGACGAAATCAACTACCAATTGCGCGAACTGCTCAAGACACTCCAAGCTATTCAGTTGTACGGAGGCGTCAACTCATCCTCGGCCGAGGAATCATCCGCCACATCGCCCCGTACCGATTCCGACGGAAAAACCGCCGATACGCCTGCTGCGGAACAGGAAAAGAAACTGGTGATTAGAACTTCGGCGGGAACAATAGAGGCAAAACCCGAAGATCTGTATCGTTCAGCGATTGAGGACATTAACAAGGGTAACTTCGCCTTTGCCGAGAGCAGGCTCCTCACCTTCCTCATCGAATTTCCGAAGCATGATCTCGCCGGAAACGCCCAGTACTGGCTTGGCGAGACCGCCTATGGGCAAAAGAAATTTGAGCTGGCGATCACCGAGTTCGACAAGGTGCGGAAAAACTACCGGAAATCCCCCAAGGTACCCGCCGCGCTCCTGAAGAAGGGGTACGCCCAGATTGAAATCGGGCATAAAATAAGCGCCCGTACGACGCTGAAGGGCCTCATAAATTCCTACCCGAAGTCCGAGGAAGCGAAGCTGGCACGCGAGAAACTTGAATCGTTGTAAAACGCACGAACGTTGTCAGTGGTACGCAACCGGACGAGCGGTAACCGTTCCTCCCAGAACAATCATATTTTATCCATACTGCCTTGTTCTCATTCATTTTCCGCACGGCAACGTGTGTCAACGGACAGGATTGTTCCTCGGTGACAAAGCCGTGCCGGGGACATCCATCAGCTTGTTTATCGATCGGTTATATCGAAGAATGAGGTGCTCACCTTAAAAAATCGATGAGGCTGGACTGCAGGATACGCGATCCCGCCTGCATGGAGTTCTGGAGGGTCATAAGCTCGAGCTGGTAGTTCATGATGGCTTCTGTGGGGTCGATTTCCTCGATGGAGTTCATAAATTCTTCGAAATAGATTTTATCGTTGTCCGCACGTGATTCGGCGCTGTCGATACGCTTGATCTTGCCGCCGATAGTCGTTTGAATGGTGTAGATATCCTCCGATGCCTGGTTGAGGCGTCCCAGGTCCTCGCGGAGCGCTTCGATATCTTCGGCGAGGATGTGGTCACGAACATTAATGGCGAGTTCGAAGAGATTTTCGCCGTCCTCGAAGAGGGATTTGCCGTTGACATTGGTCTTAATACTCACCTTTTCGCCGATGACATTCATGATATCGCCCTCAGTCCCCTGAGAGGTCACCGAGACAATGTTACCGTTTTCGTCCCGAACCGCCTGGTAGGGTGCCGATTCGTTCGAGGTTCCGGCGAAAATATATCGGTCGTCCGAGCGGGTGTTCGCAAAGTTGAAAACCTGTTCGAGGTACTGGTTCACATCGCCGGCGATGATGTTCAGATCACGGGTACCGTAAGTATCCGAAGCTCCCTGAACGGCAAACGATATGAGTTCGTCGTAAACTTCCCTCAGCTGTTCAACGCTATATTCCGTGGTTTCCAGGAGTTTCCTGGATTGACCGATATTGCGCTGGTATTGCTCTATATCGCTGAGCTTCGACCGCATGGAAAGAATATTATAGGCGTCAACCGGATCATCGGAAGGCTTGGTAACTCGCTTGTTTGTCAGCACCTGTGTTTCTGCCTCGTAGAGTCGCTGCGAGGTCAGATTCAGGTTCGCAAGAAAATTATTATGCATCGTCTTGTCGGAAATCCTCATGGTCTTCTCCACTCGTGAAATGGTATCACATGGCAATCAATGTTTCGAGCATTCTGTCTATCACGGAAATCAGTCGTGAGGCACTCTGATAGAGGCGTTGGGTCTGGATCATCAGCACCAGTTCCTCGTCGATATTGACACCTTGGAAACTCTGACGGGTATTTTCTATCTGGTTGACCAGCATTTCCGAATTCTTTCGTCCGGCAGCGGCCTCCTGGGATAAAATACCGAGCTTCGAGATAATACCGTTATAAAATTCCGTGATGGTATAATAGTTGTCAATAACCTTGCTGTCCTTGAGATCGGCAATCGTCAACGCATTGGTATTGTCGCCGATCGATCCATCGGCGGAGGCAGCGATATTGGCAACATTTGAAATGTCATCCGAGAGTTTGATATTGAAGGCATTCGTGCTTTCCGGATCGAAGAAATTCCGCCCGGTAAGGCCATCGAGACCCACGCCGTTACGGTGTTCGGCATTGACGGTAGTGACAAGAGTTTCGGCCAGAGTATCCAGATCATCGAGCAGTCCCATGAGGACATTATCGCGGAAGTCGATAAGCGCACCAAGCTCTCCCTGCTTGGGAACGTACTCCGTTCCGTCCTTTGAAATGATACTATGGCGGCGGAAACTTCGATCTTCTTCACTGAGCGATTTTGAGGACAGCATCTCAGTGGCGGCACCATCAACGACAACCCGGTCGCCAAAGAAAATGGTAACTGCGCCACTATCCTTCTCGGCCACCCGGATATTGGAATATTCTGTTAATTGGTCGATGGCTGAGTCACGCTGGTCACGGAGATCGTTCGAAGAAATGCCGTTAACTTCCGTCACCTCGATCGAGGTATTCAGTCGGGCAATTTCGGTGCTCAGCTGGTTGATTTTATCCGGGATATTCGCTATTTCGTTGTCGATCGCTTCATAGATATCCACGAGAGAAGTATAATACCTGTTAACCCTTCCCGTCAGTTCATCCGCATTATTGTGAAGCTGTTGACGCGCTGCACTGCTCCCGGGATCATTCGCGATGTCATACCAGGAATTGTAGAAATTATCCAGCAGCGTTCCGAGTCCGCGGTCGGACGGCTCATCGTAGAGCATCTCAACCTGCTGAACCAGGTTTTCCATCTTTGAATAGTAGGTCAAGCTCTGATTTTCCCGGCGGTAGATTTCATCGTAGAGTGCATAGCGGGTACGGGAGGCTTGCTTGACATCGACACCGCCACCGATCCTCAGTTCGCCGGCACCCAGGATATTATCGCCATCGAGACCCGCGATCGGTGTCAGGGTAACGGTTTGACGAGAAAAACCCGGGGTATTTGCATTCGCAATGTTGTGGCCGGTTACGTTGAGTATGTTCGTCTGTGCCCGGATACCGCTTCGTGCAATACTCAACCCATTAAATAAATCTGCCATGATTTCCTCTCACAATCTACCATCGATGCGGATGCTCCCTGAAACCCGGCCGTATTCCGCACCCGCAGAATATATATTTTTGATTAAATTTTCTTTACCTGCCGCTTTCAGAATGCTGCGAATGTTGCTCTCAATAACCATAATTCCCTGTTTTATCAGGAGATTGTTTGACAGCTTACGCTGCTGAATGTCGGCGTTGATCTCGTTCAACACGTGCGCCGTTTCAACCAGCTCGTTCTTGAGCGGACCTTCCACCGTTTCCGCTATCTCCGTCACTGTCAGTGTTTCCGGATTCTCTTTGCTGTGTGCGGCGATTTTCCTGACCACCTCCATCCTGCTCTTTTCCAGGCAGGCGATGCTGGTCAAAACATCCTCTTCACGCTCGATTACCTGCATGAGCAGATTATTGTCGCATTCGACCAGCGCCTTGCCTTCCAGAACCAGCAGTTCAACGATGGTGTTGAAGGAGCGTATCTCACGTTTTAATATGGTGGTGAGCTCGGTAATGTTCCGCCGGTAATCCAAGCTGTTTTCTCCCGCTTTTCTACTAGTTGTCTTCGTCATATTCCAGCCTCGCCTTTACCTGAATGTTCCCTGCTATCTCAGTATACGTTTTTCTGTCAAAGATTGTATCCATGTACCGATGCTTACGTTATACCTATCATGATCTGGTTAGCACTCTTCACCGGAAAGGGTAAAAAAAATTCACAATTGTCTCACTCTATCATACCCGTTTCCGTCGGTATGTTTTCCCCGGAACTCTCCGCTGTCTCGATACTGCTCACCACCTGACGGTAGATGACATCGGCAAGACCGAGCGTACCTCCCGCCGAAATCTTTTCCGCAAGCACTTCATCCATCATGGTGCTGTACATATCTCCGATGGTTCCCTGGCCGAACATCCCGCCATCCATGAGGGTCGAGCGCATGTTCTTGAGTATCTCGCGCACAAAAATCTCCTCAAAATCCTCGGCTGCCTTGTGGAGTCGTGCTTTCCTCGCCTCGACATTCTCCTGTTGATTGAGAGGAACGGTGTTCTTCTTTCGGCTCGCCGGAGTATTAAATCCGAGGGAGTGAAACTGCCGACCACCTCGTCCCGGTATACTCATAAGCCCTTTATCAAGACCTTGTATCGTCTGGAAATCCAAAATATTCCCCCACCGTTTTCGTTATATGATGATCAGTTCCGCCCGGAGAGATCCCGCCGCTTTCAGTGCCTGGAAAATCGCGATGAGATCCCGCGGCGTCACACCGAGCATATTGAGTGCCCGCGCGATCTGCTCGACATTTGCCGATTCGCCAATGCTCACCATACGGTCGCCGTTCTGACCTCGAATTGCCGGAAGAAGCGGCACGCTTTCTTCCGCGGCCGGTTCCGGCGCCGCGATCATCAGTGACAGGGTCCCATGCATGATCGCCACCGGCGCCAGGCTCACATTATTACCGGCGATGATCGTACCGGTGCGTTCGTTGATGACCACCTTTGCTTTCTCATCCGGTCTGAATGTGATCGATTCCATCTCAGAAATAAACTGGACTAGATCGCCATTATCCACATAGTTATCGGGCACCTTGACAATAACATTACCGGCATCCCGAGCTATAGCGAGGTCTCCGTCAAAATGCTCGTTGATCGATGAAGCCAAGCGATAAACGGTCGTGTAGTCGGGATTGCGCAGGGTAATGTTCAGGCTTCGCTCGTCCATGGCAAGCGTGGTGACTTCACGCTCCAATAACCCGCCACCGGGAACCACGCCGGTCAGTATCTCGTTCTCTACCACACCACTGGCACTACCGAAATCCTTGTTTGTGCCGCCAAGTGTTAACGGGCCCTGCGCCATGCCATACAGTACGTCTTCGCTGTCGGAAAGGGGCGTTAGAAGGAGCGTGCCGCCCTCGAGACTTTTCGCATCGCCGAGCGATGAAACGTTCACATCGAACGAACCGCCAACCTTCATGTAAGGGGATATCGTCGAGGTAACCATCACTGCCGCAACGTTTTTCACCTTGATGCTCTGGGTCGGCAGCTCAATATTCATACGGCGCATCATGTTCGAAATCATCCGGATGGTAAACTGTGTGTTCTTCCCGTCACCGGTGCCATTCAGACCGGTCACGAGTCCCACTCCCTTGATCTGCATCATGCGCTGATCTTTGATAAACGCGATATCCTTTAACCTGACATCCGCCTGGGCGGTAAATGCCGCGAACACGAGCACCAGGAGTACACCACCATATATCATTCGCTTTATCATGTGACCTGTCCTTCGATTAATGATGAAATTCTCTTTCCCTGTTGGATCATGCTGTCAGAAACAGTGCTCTCTACGAGTACCCCGATTAATCGCATATCTTCCACTCGACACCGTGGAAAAGCGCCGGTAACCGCTCTGCTCAGAAAATCCAGTTAAAAAACCGTCCGAGGATACCGATTCGGTTTCCCTGGGATACGGAACCTTTACCCTTATACGTGATTTTGGCGTTCGCAATCTGCGAAGAATTCACCGTATTGGTTGCGCTGATGTATTCGGGCTGTACGATTCCGGAAAGGGTCACCACTTCAACATCTTCGTTGATTTCCATGGTTTTCGTTCCCTCAATAATGAGATTATTATTGGGGAGGATATCCACGACGCGCACGGTGATTCTGCTCGAGAGTCTTCCACTGCGGGTCGTGCTCGCCTGACCGTTAAACTGATTGCTCAAATCGACATCGCCGCCCATGCCCGGAAAGAGACCCGAGAGCGCTCCGGTGGTTGCGCTACCCTTTGCTTCGGCAGAGGTAATTTTCTTCGAACCCGTTTGGGCATCTTTGGACGCCGAGTTGCTCTCCGATATGATGACCGAGATAATATCGCCAATCTTTTTCGCCTTGACATCACCGTACATGGAAACATTTGCGCCCGTCCGGATGAGCTCTTCCGCACAGGTGCCGCCCAATGGCGTGCACGTTATCATAAGCACCGTAAGTCCGATGACTACACCGGCATATCGTTTCACTTTATCCTCCTTCAACACCGGCCCTGACCGTTTGCGAATCGACAACGGTCGCCATGATGGTCACCCGGGTCATATTAATATAGACCTTGATGTGATCTCCCGTACCGCCGTTCTCACGGACCGTTCCTTTCGTACGGGCACGCACACCTCCACTTTGTATCTCAACATCGACTGTATCACCGCGGCGAACGACGCTGATCGAGCGCGTATTGAAGCGTGTCAGCACGTTACCCGCCTTCATTCGCTTGTTCGCCTGTATCTTTCCGAGTCTGGTAGGGTCGGTATAGTAGTCTTTGATGCCGGTCACCTCAACCTTTTCCACCACGACGTCGTCGGGTGTAATGGCTTCGCCCAGCGCGACATCACGCTTAATGGTCACCGCCGGGATAAAGTATTTTAACCGCGTGATCAGTCTGAGTTTCCTCACAACCTCGCCGTCGCTCCCGGTGACAGAAACCGTAACCGGCAGGCTTCTTCCCGGTTGTCGTTCCGTGTCCTGAGATACGACTATGACCGGTCGAACGTCCTCATCAACCGTGATATCGACTGCGCGCGGAACCGATACCTCGATTTCAAGGTCCCCGCTCTCGTACCGGGACTTCACGAAGCGCTCAACCTCTTCCCGTATGGTATCGGACGTCACCACGCCGGCAGATGCGGCATTCGCTGCCACCAGCGTCAGAATGATTCCGATTAGGATGAGAGCCGTGGAGTGTCTGAAGAAATCAGTGTCAGGCATGGGTATCATTCCGCTCATTTATCGTTTCAAGTTGTTGGCCAGCGACATCATGTCATCCGATGTCTGAATGGCCTTCGAATTGATTTCGTATGACCGCTGCGCCACGATAAGATTTACCATTTCCTCGACCGTGTCCACATTGGACATTTCGAGGAACATCGATCGTATCTGCCCAAGTCCCTCTTCACCAGCAACACCCTCTATGAAGTCTCCCGAGGCGGTAGTCTGTATGTAGAGGTTCCGGCCCATTGAGGAGAGACCCGCGGGATTCATAAACTTGGCGAGAGTAATCTGACCAAGCTCTGTCGCCTCGGTTTCCCCGGCGATCTGAATGGAAACCGTACCATCGACACCGATCGCAATTTCAGTCGCTTCCGGCGGTATCGTGACAGCCGGCGTAACAAAGTAACCATCCGAGGTCACCAGATCACCGTCCCTCGAAATCTTAAACGCGCCGTCACGGGAGAATGCAGTGGTACCGTCGGGCATTTCCACCATGAAGAACCCGTCACCCTGTATGGCAAGGTCGAGCGGATTATTGGTGTTCACGAGGGTACCCTGGCTGAAAATTCGCTGCGTGGCGACCGCTTTCGCACCATAGCCGATTTGAAGCTCAACCGGAACCACGACGCCCGTTGCCGTCGTGGAACCAGCCATGCGCATGACTTCCGAAAGAATCTCCTGGAATTCGAGTTTCGCTTTCTTGAATCCGGTGGTGTTCACATTCGCCAGGTTATTCGAAATGTTGTCCACATTCAGGTGCTGGGCGTTCATTCCCGACGCCGCTGTTCTCATGGCTCTAATCATCTGAGTGCTCCTTTACTCTATGAATGCATAGGAAGTATTATCGTACAACACCAACTTCGGTTACCACACGATTGAGGGTTTGATCCTGTATCTGGATAGATCTCTGCCCGCTCTCGAAAAACCGGAAGAGTTCCATCATACTGACCATTTCCTCGATAGATTTCACATTTGATTCTTCCAGGGTTCCCTGAAGTATCTCGGCATTCTGATCGGGGGGAATCTCGTTGATCCCCGCCGGCCGGGTAAAGATGCCCCTGCCCCTGCTGTTGAGGTTCGGGTAGTCAGCAGGATCAAAATCGGCCAGCCCAATCTTCGTTACCATACGATCCCCCTCGAACACATTACCGTTCGGTACGATGCGGACATTTTCCCCCGAAAGGCTGATAGGCTGGTTGTTCATATCGAGCAGGTACATACCTTCCGTATTCATCAAATAGCCGTTCGGCATGAGCTGAAAATTCCCGTCACGGCTGTAGAAAATCGTTCCCGCAGCATCCTGGAGCCGGAAATATCCCGAACCGTGAATTGCTATATCGTATTGTGCACCCGTGTGGTGGAACGATCCTTGCGAATAATCGATTCTTACATCCTCGGGCACCTCGGTTCGTTCGATGCCGAGCGCATGATCGAGCGCATTCTGGGCGGTGATAAGCTGACGCATAAAGATTGATTCCTTCTTATACCCATACGTCGTCTTGTTGGCAAGATTGTGCGCGATATTGTTCAACTGGTTTATCCGCGGCTGCATACCCGCGGCAGATGTGTAAATACCAAGAACCATTGCTTTCCTTCTCCGTTATCGTACCTGCGTTCTGCCTGTTTCCCTCTAGTTTAGCAACACTCATGCCATAAAAAAAGGCTTGCTGAAAAATAATAGCAAACCTCATATATCATGTTGTTTATATGTCGTTTATGCTCAGCAATACTCCCCAGTATTCTGGGGCGTGTACACTGGCGAAACCAGTCGGGAGAAGATTATTCCCTCTCCCGGAAAGTTTTTCCGTTCCCCCCGGCTTCTGTCGTAACAGGCGTCAGGGTTATGTTTCCCCGGAGTTTTTTGAGTGTTTTTCCAACGATCTCTTTTGTGCGCTGAACTTCTCGATGATTTCTTTTACCCGGTGGCTTTCTTCAAGGACGATTTTCAGTTTTTTCTCCAGTGTCTCGTCAAGATCGGTCCTTATCATGAGTAACAGTTCGATGGTACCCATGATGGTGGTCAGGGGATTATTGATCTCATGATTAATCGAGGCGGCCATTTTGGTGAGGACTTCCCTCTTTTCCAGAGCACTGATTCGTTCCTCCTGTTCGGTTATTGTTTCGCGGGCACGTTCAAGTAGGATGTTGTTTTCGTTGAATATCTGCTCGAACCGTGCTCTCTTGATCATGCGAGCTATTTGGCCCGCAAAGATTTCGAGAAACTGCCGGTGCTCTTCCGTATAATAGAACGGCGTTTTATTCCCAATATTGACGACACCGTCCAGTTCACCCCCGTTTATGAGCGGCACTGAAATAACCGACCGAAAATCTCTGGTTCTTTTCTCCTGGACATCCGGCATAAACACCGAACGACGCTGCCGGGCATCTCGCTCACTCACACTGTCATCATTGTCAACCTTTATGTTCTTGATGAGATCGACCTTCTTCCCGAAGGTGGCCGCTTCCTCGAATAGTTCTTTTTCATGATCATATAAAAACAGACTCGCCGAATTATACGCAATCACTTTTTTTAATATACCCAACGATTCTCTGAGTTTATCACCGAGATTCTCGCGGGATCGTCCGAGTCCTTCAAGCTCATCGAGTACATGAAAATAGAGTATACAGTGAGATTTTTTATCAGTCATAATCACCTATCCTTTGTCGCTTTCCCGTTCATCCGGTAAATGAATGCCAGTACCTCGGCCACGGAAACATACAGTTCCGGGGGAATCATCTGATCGATATCCAGGGCCATGAGCATGGCCACCAGGTCAGGGTCTTCGTGGATGGGAACTCCGGCCTGACGTGCCGCTTCTATGATCTTTTCCGCCAGGCTATCCATACCTTTAGCAACGAGCCGCGGTGCGTGATCATCACCTTGACGGTAGCGGAGCGCAGCGGCCGATTTTCGGCCATGGAGCGGCTGTTT
Organism: uncultured bacterium; assembly: GCA_964456585.1. Lineage (GTDB taxonomy): Bacteria > Latescibacterota > Latescibacteria > Latescibacterales > Latescibacteraceae > Latescibacter. The sequence continues at coordinate 35,449 of CAYWBT010000004.1, read as the reverse complement.
TCTGAGTTTTTTCACCTGCGCACATCCAGCGATTTTTTCTTTCCTATACGGTGCTCTTCCGATTCGCCGTGGTTGTCACGATGGGAACACACGATTGATCCGACCGTGTAGCCCCGTACCAGAAAGGCTTCCCGGATTTCCCCGCTCATCTCGCGCCCAAGTTCGACATCCGACTCACTCTCAAATAAAAAATGCAGTGAGACGTTCTTCTCCGAGGTGGTCAGTAGAACATCTACCCTGCCGATATTCGAGGTTTCAATCTGGAACGACAGGGTGATATCGCGCTTACCGGGCAGGCGTTCGTTCTGATCTTTCCGGTCATGAACAAGAATCCTGGCACTTCCCTTCTCCGGTTCCACGGCGAGCGGCAGTTCGAAGTGGTATCCCCTCTGGCCGCTGTGCTCGTTGAGAATGTTCGTAACCTGCCGGTTCGTGATCCGCTCCAGGAGCGTGCGGGATTCTTGTTCCAAACGAGTGATGTTCCTGCGGGCGGCGCCTTTCTCACGGTTACGTTTGATGCGGTTGAGAAATTCGATGAGACCGCCCTTGAGGTCACCGTTTACGAGTGCTGCGAGGCGGCCGGGAGTCCTCCCCGATCGATACCATGCAAGGATCTGCCATTCGAAAGCCATACCGCCCTTCCTGATGATATTCCCAATCCGGGCAGCATCCAGCGCTCCCTCCGGAAGCAGATCAGGACCCTCCGCCGAATCGACCGGCAGGTGTACAAGAAGCCTGTCCTCGAGAATTTGCACCTGTTTTTCCAGAAATTCCCCTATCATGCCTGCCACCTGCACCGCTCCCGTATCTCCGGTAGCGACAAATTCCCCGACAGCCTCTGCGAGCCGGCTGCCGAGTGAAGCAACCATGGTCCTCACTACAGCGGCGGCCGCGGCACGTCCCGGATCGCCAGCCTGAATCTGTGCGCGCAGTGCTGAAACGGCGCTTCTCAGTGCTGATACGAGTGAATCCGCCTCGCCATCATTTCTCGATTGCAGCCCGGCCGCGAGGAGACTTTCAATTTCCTTCCCGACAGATCCCTGTTTGCCGCCATACCCATCGGCTCCTTCGATAGCACCACTCTTGAGCAGCGCGACAAGCCTCGACTCGACCTCGTGCCCCCAGAGATCCACCACGTCCTCGAGCGCGAATCGAAGCGACTCCGGGGACACATTCCCCTGCAGAATATTCGTGAGCGTTCTCGTCAATGAATCGACCGTCTGCTTGTTCAGGGGCGAAAGGTTAAAATCGGCGAGCAGCATGCGTGCGTGATCATGGAGCACTCCGATGTCCCCGAAAATCATGCGCGCACCGTCGAATGAGTAGTCGATTAATTCGCTGGTTAAAGGTATGTTGTGACGGTGCAGGAGCAGAGCCCTGAGTGCGGTGTCGCCGGTTAATTCGGAAGCATCAAAACCGAGCGCGAGAAGTTCTGCCGCAAGAGCGCGAATCTGAGAAGAGGGTAACGAGATGTTCCGGTCGGCGAAAAGTCTGGTGAGACGTGCTGCAGGCGTGAGGCTCGAATCCTTTTGCACGGGCATCTGACCGCTCACTACCGCTGTTTCAGGCGGTGTCGCTGCTCCCTTTTGGGGTGGAAGTCCCGGCCCTGTTATTTTCACCATGGTCACTCCTCAAACCCGGTGCCGGAGATTCTCGAATAAAAAAAACTGAAAAGAGTACAGTACACCCTCTCCAGCGGTGAAACACCTTCACGTGGTACATGAATTCCGGTTAAACCTTTATATCGATGTGACCGGACTGCCCTGGAGCCTCTTCATCATCGTTCCCGTCAGGTGCCGGTTCCTCTTTTTTCTCTTTTCCCTGTTCACCCGTCTGCTGATCTTCTGCAGTCTGTCGCTTTTCCTCTTCCTGCTCGTCGATATGAAGGACTACTTCGTCGGGGTGGGGAGTGGGAGAGGGTGCAGTCACCTCCTGAACATGCAATTTATCTGCCGCGGTTTTCTGAAACTCCTGAGCGGCTTCAGGACGCATCTCCGCATTCTGCTGCATCCTGCCAACTTCCTGCGCTTTCGACAAAGCATCGGTTATCTCGATCGGTCTTACCATACGCCATATCCTCTTACGTTCCCGAATAGATCGTCTTGAGTTTTGCCCGGACCTTGAGAATGGTTGTCGTATGAATCTGGGAAACCCGGGATTCCGAAACTTTCAGAACAATACCGATCTCCTTCAGTGTCAATTCCTCATAGTAATATAACGCGACGACCAGCCGCTCCTGTTCCGAAAGCGTGCTGATTACTTTAGCCACATTGTCGACCAGTTCCTGGCGTTCAATCGATTTCAGCGCATTTTCATCGTCCCTGGACACCGTGTCGATGCGCCGAATCGTGTCACCATCATGTGAAGTTGTTATTACCTCGTCCAGTGAGAGGAGCGTTGTCCCGGAAACCTGGTCGATGACCTTGTGATACTTATCCATATCCCAATCGAGCTCCTCGGCTATTTCCTGGTCGGTGGGATATCTTCCAATTTTTCCAATGAGGTTCGAAATCGCTCCTTCGATCTCCTTGGCCTTTTCACGGGTCGAGCGCGGCACCCAGTCGAGTGCCCGCAACTCATCGATTATTGCTCCCCTGATTCTTGTGGACGCGTACGTCTCGAATTTTACACCCTTCAGGGGATCATAATTTTTCGCCGCATCAATCAAACCGATAACCCCCGTACTGATCAGGTCACGTTTATCTATCCAGCTGGGAAGGCCGATTGCCAGGCGCGCCACAATGAAGTTTACCAAGCTGAGATGTTCCCGAACAAGTTGATTCTGCCTCTTTTCAGTCGACATCTTGTCATAGGCATTGATTGCCTTGGCACTTGTTCGGCCACCGCTCGCTGTACTCCCGGAAACGTCTTTTTTCCTGGTCATACCATCCATTCCCTTTATCGGTTAAAGATCGTTCTTGGTTTAGGACTTTCCAAACCGAGCATATTCCGTGCGATTTTCCTTATTGACTGCATCGCCGGTGATTTCGATGCGAACAGGGCAAGGGGAATCTGTCGCATGACCGATTCCGCCACCGTCTTGTCTTGCGCAATACAGCCGTGATAGACGACATTCCTTCCGAGGAATTTTTCGACAATTTCCCGGAACTTGTCGAATATAATACGGGAAGCATGCTCTCCGGATGACTGGTTGATGATCACACTTACCTTCAGCGATGGCTCCTTCAGGGTAACAATCTTGACCATCGCGTACGCATCGGCAAACGCAGTCGGTTCGGGTGTCATGATGACAATAACCTCATCCGCCATGAAGACAAAATCAATGACATTCGCCGATATTCCCGCTCCCGTATCAATGAAAACAAAGTCAAAGGCGTTTTCGAGTTTCAATAGTTCTTTTTCAAACTTCCCCGCCTTGTCCGGTGCAATGGTGCTAATGTCCTCCAGCCCCGAACCCGCGGTGAGCAGCGTTAATCCTTCTGGCCCCTCGGCAAGGGCGTCGAAGATACTCGCCTCCCCCCTGATAACCTCTTCGATGGTGTGGGGGGCCGAGACGCCGGTGAGAAGATCAACATTGGCGAGTCCCATATCCGCATCGATCAGGAGAACCTTAAATCCGGCCCTGCTCAAGGTGATGGAAAGATTAACCGCACACGAGGTTTTTCCCACACCCCCTTTTCCACTGGTAATGGCGTATGTTTTACCGTCTAATCCTCCGGTGCTCTTATTTCCCAGCATGGTCGGCCATTTTCCCGTCTTGAACTGTCTTCGCTTTTACTCGACAAGGTTTTCTGTGAGACTGTTCCGCACGAGTTTCTCAGGTTCGGCAAGGGAAAAATCCCCCGGCACATTCTGCCCGAACGTTACATATGACATCGGTTTCTTCGAAGTAATCGCAAATGATATCATCGTCCCGTACTTGTCGGTTTCGTCGAGCTTGGTATAGAGAACGCGATTCGGTTTCAGTGTGCCGAAATTCTCAAATATCTGTTTCATATCCCCGAGCGACGTGGTCACACTCATGGTGAGATGCACCTCCTGGGGAACCAGCCGCTGGAGGAATTCGACCATGTCGAGCATCTGTTTCCGGTCCAAGGGGCCGGATCCGGGCGTATCAACCAGCGTTATGTCACTCCCCATCAACCGCGGCATGATTGTGGGAAGCTCATCGGGTGTGTACGCAATGTGGAGCGGAATCTTGATGATTCGGCAGTAGGACTTCAACTGGCCGACTGCATCGATGCGCTTCGTGTCGATAGTCAGCACACTTACTTTCTTGTTCATGTTGAGGGTAAAATCGGTCGCGAGCTTGGCGATTGTCGTCGTTTTCCCGGTGTCGGTGGGGCCGACAAACGCTACGATCTTGCGCTTGACTCCGCCGAACGAAATGGGGAGTACCTCAGTCAGGCCGCAACACAGGAGCCCCGTGGCTCGTTCGAGGAGTACAGTGCGGTCGGCCAGTTCAGCACCTCCGAGTTCATTCAACAGTTGACGGATAATCCGTTTCGCTATCTTATCGTTGTATCCCACGGAGTTCATCGTGGTCAGCAGCGCCGCCAGGTTTTTCGGCAACCCCGTCATCTCACCGGTAAGGGAGGAATCGGCAAGAACCTTAATCGAGTTTTTCAGTTCCTTGATATCCTGCATGATCCCCTCGATGTCGACAAGGGCACTCAGATCACTCATCTGGGCATTGCTCGCCAGCTTGCCATAGGACAGATCGTATGCCGGGGATTTCTTCGGCTGATACGTTACGGGTTCGATAGTTTCGGGCACCGTCTCAGACGGACTGTGCTTGGCCGTGTGACGCTTTGTGGTCTTGTCATCCACAGCAGCGGTGACCTCGACGAGCGAGTGCCCGATGAAATCAAAGACGCCACCCTTACGGTTGCTTCGGGTTTTGAGAATGATGGCATCTGTTCCAAGCTCAGCCCGTACCTTCGCGAGAGCCTCGCTCATTGTCGGAGCGGTAAATTTTTTGATATTCATGTCTCGATCTTCACTACACCAACAGAAAACAGTTCAACTTCCGGCGCAACTTCATTATACGAAATGACAGCGAGCTTTGGAAAATTCACCTCCACCAGTGTCCTGAATGCAAACCGAATGCTCGTCGATGACAGGACGATCGGCTGCTGATCGTTCGACAGCATTTGCTCATACAGCCGGCCTACCGCCTTGAGAATCTTGTCGATGATATCCGGAGCGAGATTAACCACAACACCCTGCGCATATGACTGCATGTTGTCCATGATCATCCTCTCCAGTTCGGGCGACAGGGTAAACACCTTGATCTGCCCGCTCTCTTCAATATACATCTTTGTGATCGTTCTGTAAAGGGCCGCTCTCGCAAGCTCACCGAGCGCATGCGGATCCTTGTTTGTCGCGGCGTAATCTCCCACCGTCTCGATGATGGTGACGAGGTCCCGGACCGGAACACGCTCCCTCAAAAGATGCTGGAGGACTTTCTGAAGCGTGCCGAGTGGCAGAACGTTCGGAACCAGATCGTCGATAAGAACGGGGTAGTCATTTTTCACGTTATCGATGAGGGTCTGTACATCCTGCCGTGAAATGATCTCGTGTGCATACTGCTTGATGACCTCAGAGAGGTGTGTCGCAAGAACGCTTGAGGGCTCAACAACAGTGTATCCGGCAAGTTCGGCCTGCTCTTTTACCAATGTGGTAATCCACTTCGCCTTGAGTCCGAATGCGGGTTCAAACGTGTCCTCTCCCTCGAGTTCCTCTTCAGCAGTACCCGGATTCATGGCGAGAAACTTTCCGGTCTGGAGACGTCCCTGGGTCACCTCATTACTCCGAATGGCAATGGTATACTCATCCGAACCGAGTCGGATATTGTCGCGTATCCTGACCGGGGGAATGATGATGCCGAGCTCTTGGGCTATCTGCCGGCGGAGGGTAGTAACGCGGTCGAGAAAGTCCCCTCCCTGAGATTCATCAACTAGGGGGATGAGACCATACCCGATCTCGACGCTGAGAATATCAATCGCCAGATAATCCTCGATGCGCTCGGGAATTTCTTCGGCCTCCCTCGCCTCTTCAGCGATCAGGGTACGCTCGGCAGCCGACTGTTGACGAATCACGATGGCAGCATAAACACCGGCGGCAACCGCAAGAATAAAGAACGGCCGCGTGGGAAGCCCGGGGATGAGACCGAAAAAGGCTATGACAATCGCCGCGATAACAATTGCCGCCGGCCTTCTGGTCACCTGGACACGCAGATCCTCGCCGAGGTTGGATTCCGATGTTGCACGTGTTACGATCAATCCGGCTGCGGTCGAGAGGAGCAAGGCTGGTATCTGGGTCACCAATCCGTCACCCACTGTCAACATGGAATAGGTCGCGATGGATTGACGCCATGTCATACCATGCTGTACCATGCCAATGACAAAACCGCCCATGATATTGATAATCGTTATGATCAGCCCGGCGATAACGTCCCCGCGAACAAATTTTGCCGCACCGTCCATAGCACCGTAGAAATCGGCTTCACGGGTGATGAGTTCACGGCGGTTTCTGGCTTCATGTTCATCGACGAGCCCGGCGTTCAGGTCGGCGTCGATCGCCATTTGCTTACCCGGCATGGCATCGAGGGTGAACCGAGCCGAAACCTCTGCAATACGGGTCGCACCTTTCGTGATCACCACGAACTGGATGACGATGATAATCACGAAAATGATGAAACCGACCACGTAATTATCCTGAACGACAAAGGTCCCGAACGAAGCGATGACATTCCCTGCCTCTGCTCTGCCGAGGATGAGACGCGTGCTCGCGACATTCAGCGCCAGCCGGAACACCGTGGCCACGAGAAGCATCCCGGGGAATATGGACAATTCCAGCGGCGTGGTTATGTACATGGTCACCAGGAGAATGACAATAGCAAATACAATGTTGAAGCTGAGAAAAAGATCCAGAAGCGGGGACGGAATGGGGATGATCATCACCCCGAGAATGGCAATGACCATGATAGAGAGAACAGCATCGGACCACGTTGAGCTACGCTTTTTTTCACGGGTAATTTCCGCCACAACTATTCTCCCGCCTGAACCGGATACTTCTGTTTACGGATGGTTAAAACAATGACCGTACACATGTCCTGTCTGTATAATATAGTAAACTTGAAAAATATTACACGACTTTTTTGCCCTTGAGCTGATAAACATACGCAAGGACTTCCGCCACCGCGGTGAATAGATCACCCGGAATGAAATGCCCTATATCGACCGCCCGGTAGAGTGCCTGGGCAAGGGTGACATTTTCCACAATCGGTACCCCTGCCTCGGCAGCAATATTCCTGATTCGCTCCGCAATCAGCTTGCGGCCCTTTGCAATGACGATCGGAGCCGTCATACCCGGTTCGTACTTGATCGCCACCGCTATCTCGGTCGGGTTGGTTATGACAACTTCGGCTTTCGGCACCTCCTCCATCATACGACGGCGTGCCATTTCACGCTGTACCGAGCGTATGCGGGCACGGAGCAGGGGGTCGCCCTCGAGGTGCTTCAGTTCCTCCCTGAGTTCCTGGCGGGTCATCATCATGGACTTTTCATAATCCCAGCGCTGAAAGGCATAGTCGATAACCGCAAGGATACCATACCCGATGAGGATCTTCATGGTGATGGAAAAGACCGATTTCGCGGTGAACGTAATCACCTGCGGTGCAGAGGAGCCCGCGACACCCATGATGGTCCCGATCATCCCCTTGACCGCGGTATACGCTATCCAGCCGACCACAACGATCTTCAGAATATTCCTGATCAGCGTCTCAAAAGAACGCCGTGAAAACATGCGTCGTATTCCCTGAAGCGGATCTATTTTATCGAGTCGCGGTACGAGCGGATAGCCGGTAAAAAGAAAACCGACCTGGATAACATTGATGAAAATACCGGCAGCTGTTAGAATGACAAACATGGGAAGCATGATGGTAAAATAATGCCTCATCATGTCTATCATGAGATTTTGCGCGTTGGCAGGGTGAAGGGCGAACCCGGAACTGAGCGTGAAAAATCCTCTCATTATGGAAGAGAGTTCGGAGAGTATATGCTTCCGAAAAAACAGGAGGACAAAGAAACCAACCAGAAGGATAAAAGCGGAATTGATCTCGATGGACCGCGCCACCTGCCCCCGCTTTCGCGTTTCCTCACGGCGTCGTTCTGTCGCCTGTTCGGTACGTTCCTGCCCGGGATCTTCCGCCACGTACGCTCACCTCCTCGGGAACACGGTCTCTTTTCCGGGTACGGTAGATAACGAACAGCCCATGCAACGTCACCAAAGCAGGAGTATTACTCTGCACACCTCACGACACCACCGGATCACATCGTCTGATCCCGGGCGCCTATCTCTCACCCGTCGCCCGTTGTTATTTCCTTTTAAAATAAGCGTTTGAAGAGCATTTTACAACAAAATAAACTGCGGACGTAAAAACCGGAGGAACCGCGTTGCCTCACCGCAGCAGATTGATAATGCTCATTACATCGGTTTCAAGCCCCTGGAATGCGTTGATCAGCACCACCTTGAAGAACGGTAGGGAAAGCCTGATCATAAAAAGTCCCACACCGATGGCAAGGGGAAAACCAACGATGAAAACGTTCATCTGGGGCACCGTACGCGATACAATACCCATAACGACATTCAGGATGAAAATGGTGATGATAAGCGGTGTCGCAAGTTTTATCCCGACAACAAACAGATTGACCGTCAGAGCAATGATATAATCACCGATATCCGGTCCGAACGACATACCGCCGACCGGTATCAGTTCGAAGCTCCAGACGAGCGCCCTGATCACAAAATGATGCCCGTCAATCATGAGAAAAATCAGGAGGCTCACCAGGTAATAGAATTCCCCGATGATCGATATCTGACTGGCACTCATGGGATCCATGATGTTTGCAACCGCAAGACCCATCTGGAGGCCGATAAGATGGCCGGCAAACTGCACGGCGGCAAAAAGAATAATAACCGCGAATCCCATGGCAAATCCGACAGCCAGCTCGACAAGAATCACCAGGGCAAGTTGGAACGTGGTGGACGGTGTCTCGATGGTTTCAACCACCGGGGAAGGAAAAATCATGAAGGCCAGCATGATTATCAACCAGACGCGGAGCTGACGCGGAATCGCAACGTGCCCGAAGACCGGTACGGTCATGAGAAGCGCCCCGGTGCGGAACATGAGGAGCATCAGTCGATAGATGTCCTCTATGGTAATGCCCAATGGATTCATGCTAATTCTCGTGAAAAAATGGTGGTAACCACAACAGGTCTTCCCCGGCCGGGGTTCCGGGTCAACGGCTTTCCCCCGCACTCTCCTTGTTGGAAGGTCACAGGGGAATATCCGGAAAGCGCTGAATTAGTTGAATGGTAAAGTTTACCAGGAGGTTCATGATCCAGGGGAGAAAGAGGGCGAACGCAACCGCAACCGCAATGATCTTCGGAATAAAGGTCAGGGTCATCTCGTTGATCTGGGTAACCGCCTGGAAAATGCTGACGATGAGCCCCACGAGGAGGCCGAAACCGAGCATCGGGGCCGCAATGAGAAACGTTATCAGCATTGCCTGACGTGCGATGTTGACAGCAAAATCAGGACCCACCTGCAACTCCTTTCACATCTGAACGCTCACATCCGGAAACTTGCAACGAGGGAATGAACCAGCAGATTCCAGCCGTCCACCAGCACAAACAAGAGTATCTTAAACGGGAGCGAAACCATGATCGGTGGAAGCATCATCATACCCATGCTCATTAAAATGCTCGCCACCACCATGTCTATGATCAAAAACGGGATAAAGAGCATGAAACCCATCTGGAACGCCATTTTGAGCTCTGAAATTACAAACGCCGGTATGAGCACCCGGGTACGAACATCCGCGTCATTATCGGGCCTCGACTCGCCTGCAATATTCAAAAAAAGCACCAGATCCTTCTGCCGTACGTTGTGAAACATGAACGACCTGATCGGAACCATCGCATTGTTGATTGCGGTCTGCTGATCGATCTCCCGCGCCAGATACGGCTGAACAGCCCGGTCGTTGATCTCCTCTAAAACCGGCGACATAATGAAGACGGTCAAGAACAGCGCCAGACCGACGAGCACCTGATTAGGCGGTATCTGCTGGGTACTCAGGGCATGACGCAAAAGCGAGAGCACTATGATGATACGGGTGAAAGATGTCACGAGGATCAATATCGCCGGGGCGAGTGTCAGGAGCGTAATGATAAGAATAATCTGTATCGTCGTGGTCAGCTCTTCCGGAGATTCGCTCCGGCCGAGCTGGATCTGGAGAGAAGGAAGCGTTAACGGTGCGGCTGGCTGGGGTGGCACCTGGGCAAGCACGGTGTTCACTGACACCACGATCAGAAGGAAACAGACAAGCGCCATGAAAAACAACCGCGCCATCCGTCTCCCAGCACCTGCCGAGACACTGAGTAACAAGAGTCGGATGTTATCCGGGTGCTTTCCTTCTGCCGAAAAACCGCGTAAGAACGTTTCCAAATACACTGGTCTCTGTTGTAGTATTAAGCTTCAGTTCGTCAATTTCCTCGGGTGCGAGTTCCCCGAGTGTGGAAAGTGAGTTCTCAGCGATTCCAACGATCAGAACCCTTCTTTGTATCCGGACAAGGGCAACCGCTTTTTTCTGATCGAGGTAATGGACGGTGAGTACATCGATTGCCCCGGTTGTAGGACCGGATACCCTGAATTTCAATATCTGCTTGAGAACCCACAGGGTAATAATAAGAAGAATTATAACAATTGCAAGCGCAAATATGAAACGAAGAAAAAAGCTTAACTCAGAAGCCAGTGGACTGGTGAACGTTCCAAGAGAATCCGCGGCACCGGCATGTCCCGTTCCGTTATCGGCCGAAGCGAGCACTGTTACGGGAAAGAATCCGCGGAAAAATAATCGTACCACCACCATGCAATCAGGCAAATTCGCCAGTACATTGAAAACTGTCATCACACTCCATTCTTACAGCATTTTAATACGGTCTACGGGATCAATCAGTTCGGTGATACGAACACCAAAATTTTCATCTACTACAACCACTTCACCCTTTGCGAGAAGCCTGCCGTTCACGAGGAGATCAACCGGTTCACCGGCGAGCTTGTCGAGCTCGATGATCTTGCCGGGTCCCAGGTTAAGGATGTCCTGAATCTTCATGTCTTTCCGGCCAAGCTCGACCGATAGACTCAATCCGATATCCAAGAGACGTTCGATGTTCGCTTTCTCACCTTTCTCATCGGTTGGTGTCAGCCCTTGAAAATTGACCGGTTTGACCGGTGTAGCTTCTTCTTCCGTTTCATCTGACAAGGCACTCAGAAGGTCATCATCTTCACCATCTGCGCCACCCATGGCGGCTGCTATCTGGGCTTCCAGATCATCTCCCTCTTCGTCGCTTTCTCCCTCGGCAATCTCGCCAGCCATGGCGGCTGCCATCTGCGCCTCAAGGTCATCCTCTTCATCCGATCCGAGACTTTCCGCGGCCATGGCGGCCGCCATCTGCGCCTCAAGGTCATCTTCCGCGGTATCTCCCAGACCTTCGGAAACCAGCGTCTCAGCCATCTGATCTTCGAGCTCTTCGCTCTTCGCCTCTGTAGATTCTTCAGTATTCGCCTCTGAAGATTCTTCGGTCTTTTCTTCCTGTATATCTTCGTTTTCCGCAACCATAATCTATTCATCCTCCAATTCTTTTGCAACGATGTTAGCAGTGACCTGAATCCCCCTGTTCTTTCCCGTGATACCAGGGCGCCCATAAAATTTGAGCTGGTCTTCAACGTAAATTGCCACGTCCTCGTTTGCCTTTGTATCGAGCGTGAGGATATCACCGAGCTTCAGATTCAGTAAATCTTCCACCTTCAAATTCGTCTGCCCCAGGATGGCTGTCATATGCGAATAGAATAATTCCATCCGCTTCCGATTCTTCATAAGTTCCTCACGGGGAACTTCCTTGGCGGAGCTGACCAGGTTCTGTCCTCCGAGACGGAGGGCGATCGGTTCGATCGTTATGTACGGATAGCAAAGATTGATCAAACCACTGACATTTTCGCTCTTCAACTCGAAAGAAATGAGTACTACAGTTTCCGACGAAGGAACCACCTGGACAAACTCAGGATTGGTCTCGAGCATTTCCACATTGCACTCGAGGGGAATTATTCGTTCCCATGTTCGTTCGAGGTCGCGCAGACTCCGGTTGATAATGTTGTTCATAACACTCTTCTCGATCCAGGTAATCTCACGTTCGGTCACGATCGATGTTCCCCGTCCACCAAAAAGCCTGTCAACAAAGCTGAAAACCACCGACTGGCTGAAATCGATGATTGCAACCCCATCGAGCGGTTCCATCCTGAACGTGTACGTACAGCTCGGCGAGGAAAGACTCATGATAAATTCGCTGTAAGTGATCTGATCAACCGACACAAGGTTAATTTCGATGATCGCCCGCTGGAGTGTCGAGAATGTCGCGCTCAAAAGCCGTGCGAAATTATCGTGCAGATTTTGAAGCGTCCTGAGTTGATCCTTGCTCACGCGAGCCGGATGCCGGAAGTCGTAGGTATTGATCAGGTGGTCTACCTTGGTTGGTTCCGCCTCGACCTCAACCTCTTCGCCGTATGAAACGGCCGACAACAGAGCATCAATCTCTTCCTGTGATAGTATCTCTGCCATTGCTAAGTATCATCTCCTCATCTACACCCGCTATAAGTTGAATGATGCACGCCACCATACCGGATTATACTCCCATACCTTTCTACTCGTTCCAACTACGCTAAGTTCCACCGGTTCCAGCTGAAGTATACCGCACCATTGCAGCGGATATTCTCTCTTCAACCGGGTTTGTCCCTCACGGGATCAGACTCATCCGTACCATTTTCCTAGGGAAACTGGATGATTTTCTGTGGTATATGAATATATGTTATGGTGCCGTTACGCAACATTTTATTGAGAATAGCGATCATTTCCTTCCGATATTTTTCCCAATTCGATGGATCGTTCAACTCATCGACCGTCTTGTACGACAGGTAGGTCGAGATTTTGTCAAGAACCTCAAAATTCCGTTCATTCAATTCCGCAATAACCGCTTCGTCCTGAGTTTCGAAAACGATGTCGATGGAAAAGAACTCGCCGGAAGAGTTCCTTGGGTTGAGATTTATCGAATCGAGTGCTTTCGTCAACCCGGGTGTTGTTACATCCTGAGAGACACCTTCTTCCTTAACTTCGGTGGTTTCAAACATTGCATCGGGCTTGTACAGCATCGGGATAATCACCTTTGTCCCGATGAAGTATCCCCCAATAATATTGACGAGAAGCACCGCGAAAATAAGACCTGTCACTTTTAGTATGTTCATAGATTCTTCCCTTCTTCGGCTATAATCACGGTTCGAATAGTAGACAATCGTTCGTGAGCAACCTGATCATGGCCTGCCTTTCCCTCAGTTCAATCGCCCATCTCAATATAGATTTCAACTCTTCGATTCAGGGCACGTCCCTCTTCAGTACTGTTCGATTCAACCGGGTGAAACTCCCCGCAGCCAACCGGCCGCAGCCTCCTGGGATCAATGTTCTGCCGGTTCTTGATGTAGCGTATTACCGAAAGTGACCGTGCAACGGATAATTCCCAGTTGTCTCGAAACGTATCATTATGTATCGGCACATTGTCAGTATGCCCCTCGACCCGGATGATATCCTCGGCTTCGGAAAGAATCTCCAAAATCTGGTTCAGGACGGGAAGGATCTTTTGTTTGATATCCGCCTTCCCGGTTTCGAAAAGTGCCGGATCTCCGATCGTGAGATGGATACCCTGCTCATTCTGACGAACTGAAATAATATTTTCCATCTGGTTTTCACGAATCACCTTCTTCAGTTTTGCGAGAGCTTTTGATTTCCTGCCTTTCCGTTCCCCACGGGACGGCCGCTGGATCTCTTTCGGCGGAGAGGGCATCACCCGTTCCTGAAACGGGAGGGCGGATAACGCTCCTTTGAGTGATGCCGCCGCCTGTTGAATTTTCGCGACCTCCATAGAAGACATGGAGATGAGCATCACGAAAAAGCACAACAGAAGCGTCATCATATCACCGTAGGTCGTCATCCAAGCCGGTGACCCCGGCGGGGCATCTTTCACCTTTTTTTTTGCCAAAGCTACTCCTCCTCAGAGCTCACGCCCCCCCGCAGCGACGGTGAGAGAAACGCTTTGAGTTTTCCCTCGACAATCCTCGGGTTATCTCCTGACTGGATCGCCATGATCCCTTCTATCGATATTTCCTTCAACAGAAGTTCTGTCGCGGATCGTGCCTTGAGTTTTCCTGAAATCGGCAGAAAAATGAGATTTGCGAGAAACGCACCGTACAGCGTCGTCACGAGCGCCACCGACATGCTCGGACCGATCGAAGACGGATCCTCCATGTGGGCGAGCATGTTGATGAGACCGATCAGGGTGCCAATCATCCCGAATGCAGGTGCAAACATGCCCATCTGCTCGAACATACCCGCTCCGAAGCTGTGACGTTCGGCGATGTAATCCGTCTCGGTCGTCATGATCTCCTTGATGTATTCCGGTTCGGTACCATCGACCGCAAGGCTGATTCCCTTTTTCAGGAATTCATTATCGAGCTCCTGGGCTTTCTGTTCGAGCGAGAGAATACCCTCCCGGCGTGCCGTTTCAGCAAATCCCACCAGGGTATCAATCACCTCCAGGTGTGACAATTCCTTATGGAGAAACGCCTTCTGTACGACCGAGAAAACCTTGATCACTTCCCCAAGGGGATAGTTAATCAGGGTCGCACCTATGGTTCCTCCAACAACAATTAACATCGAGGGTACATCGATGAAGAGCGCCAGGCTCCCCCCCGTTAAAATACCGAATAGGATAAATCCTATACCAAGAATGAGACCAATAACACTGGCAATATCCATTTATCGTCCCCAGTCATTTGCATTCAGCAGATGGGCTTGTTAAAGATACTCCGTTTGTATTCAGTCACCATCTCCACCACCTCTTCCACCGATTCTTTGACCATGAATTTCTGACCCGTGGTGAGGGTAATGATCGTATCGGGAGTCGACTCGACAAATTCAATCAAATCTGAGTTGACGACGACCCTCGAATCATTAAGTTTCGTTACATTGATCATTGTCATACCTAACAGAATAAGTGGTTATATCAATCTGCAACCGCACAAACCGCCGGTGTTCAGAACACACGCACCCGGGGTCCGGCCAAATGCGCCCGGACATTCACAAAATTCTTCCACGGGTTAGAGAATCTTAAGAAAACCTACAGAATATATACATATTAATATACTACCATCATGATAATTGCGCCATATAAATTACCGCTTGAGATTTACCGTTTCCTGCATCAGTTCATCGGCCGTCGTTACCGTCCGTGCATTCGCCTGAAACGAGCGTTGCGCAATGATCATCGCGGTAAATTCCTCTGCGATATCCACGTTGGACATTTCCACGGCGCCAGGAACGAGCTTTGTCTGGATGGACGATCCTGCTAGGCCGTAGATGGGCAGTCCCGAGTTGGCAGATAGATCGTAGATGTTGTCTCCGATCCGTGAAAGACCCGGCGGATTGTTGAATGTCGCCAAGACCAACTGGGCAATGATCCGTGAATTTCCGTTGGTAAATAATCCCGTTACAATACCCCTATCATCGATCGCGACGTTGTCCAATACACCCGACGAATAACCGTCCTGCTCTCGGGCGATCACGGTTGACGTCGCAGCGAACTGGCTCAAACCGTCCGATTCTCCGATGGTTCCGAAATCCAGTACGACATCCACCGGGACGTCTGCACCGGTTTTCGGATCGAAGGTGAGGGAACTCGCGCCCTGGGAATAAGAGTACGATTCCAGTGTCCCGTTCGCATCGAACGTGAGGGTACCAGAGTAGCCACCTGAAAGTTCGGCCGGTTCGGGAACCGCTGCCTCCCATATCCATCGGTTGGGATAGGTCACATCCTTAGTAAAGTTAATCGTTATGTTATGAGGATTGCCGAGCGAATCCAATATACGGACGGCTGAAGCGTGGGTTGCATCCTTCGCCTGCTGGCTTTCTGCCCAGTTCCCGACTGTGGCATCGAAGACGGAATTAAAGACCGCGACATTTTCTCCGCCAGCATCGACGGCGGAAATGTTGATAGCCGTGATCTCGTTCAGTAAACCGCCATCAGCATTGACAATCATGTTTCCCCGCTGGCTGTCGACCTGAACACCCTTGACATTGGTGATACTAAGTGAATCCTTGACCTCCTGGACCAAATCACCGTATGAAATACTGTTCCCGGTACCATCATCGACTGCGATATCGAAGGGATCGGGATCGCCACCTTCGACCGAATCGATTTCGGTGCCGCCGACCCTTCCGGTGACACTGATCGTGTCAGTCGTCTGAAGCCCGAGGTCTTCACCGGTCGAATTTCGGATATATATCAAAAGATCGTTGCCTGTCGCAACATGAGAAAATTGGTCGGTGAGACGCTGCCCGGCCACCCCGTTTGCAACCGCCAGCGCTTTGTTCAGAACGGAGTTGACACTGGATATGGTCAGCGTGTTGTTGGCCTGCCCGAGATTGGTAAACGCAAGAGCGCCGTCTTCGGTCATTTCAACACTCAACGCAGCGTCTGTGGAATTTGCATCGAAATCGCTGTTGATTTCCGCAATGAGATCGTCCAGCGTATTAAAGTCCTTACTCGTCGCGCCGGTATCGGTGGTAACATAGGTATAGGTCTGTGTAATCGCGTTATCACCGGTGGAATTGGACGAGGTCACCGTGACCGTCGTGGAATTCGGGGAAAGCCCGCTTATCTGACGGTCGGCGTTTCCATTTGCATAGAGACCGTTCACATCCGTGGCAGAGCCGGCCAACTCCTTTGCATACAGGCGATCATTCTGCAGAATGTTGCCGACGGGTTCAGCGGAAGCGTCGAGATTTCCTACGAACTTGACCTCCGTTGTCTCCTTGGCCTCATCAATCGTGCCGAACGGAACGACCAGATCGCCGACTGGCGAGCCTTCGTTCACCTCGCCGTTCGCATCGGCGAGCCGTGCCTGGACCTTCATCCCATTGAACGGGATAACCATTCTCCCCTGGGCGTCCCATTGGAACGAACCAGCACGCGTGAAGTAATCCCGCTGCCCGTCCGAAATGACGAAAAATCCGTCGCCGCTCAGGGCCAAGTCCGTCTGGCTGCCGGTGGATTGGAGGGCACCCTGGGTAAAGATATTGTCGATAGAGCCAATCGACGAACCTGAACCTACCTGAAGAGGATTAACGCCGCCCGTGGCTCCGGCGGGGCTCGAAGCGCCCTGGAGCTGAACGGTGAATGATTCCTCGAATGTCATTCGGCCGCGCTTAAAGCCCATGGTACCGGAATTCGCAACATTGTTTGCAATGACATCAAGCTGCGTCTGCTGATTCCTGATACCACTTATTGCGGTAAACATTGCTTTTTGTGACATCGTCGTATCTCCTTTTAATTCTCACCGCCTCCATCAGTCAGCGGTGTCAGGCCTCCTCGTCGAGGTCCGGCCTATTCGAACACTGTTTATGCAAGTATGGTACTATCGATATTGGTGAAAATATTGTCCCGAATCGAGTCACCGGTCATGGCCGTGACAACGGTCCGGTTTTGAATACTCACGATAAACGCCCGGTCATCAACGATGATGAGCGAATCCTTCATTCCTTTTTCTTCAGCTCTCGAAACCGCACCGGATAGCCGGCCAAGCGTTTCATTGTCCAGGACAATGTTCCGCTCGTTCAACCTGTCCATTGCGTGGGCGCTGAATTTCACCCCGGCTTCCTGCTCCAGACGTGCCTTCAGAACATCAGAAAAAGAGATGTCCCGTCCAACCCGGTTGATCCGGGTCAACCCATCACGGGGACCGACACCTGCAGCAGCGCCAAGTTTCGAGAGTATTTCAGCCATGCGTTACCTCCTTTATGCTTTACTCTTCATGATATGTTTATTGAACGTTATTCGCTTTCTGCAATACCAATTACCTTGTCATACGGCACCAGAACACCGCCGATACTCAACTGCGCAAGGCCATTCATCCAGGAAATTCCATCAACCCTGCCCGAAAGGAGCTGAACAGGCGATACTTCCCCGCCCGCGAAATCGGTCAGTTCGAGTTGGTAGGTATATTCACCCGCTCCTGCCAGGGTTCCGATACCTTTCATCCCATCCCAATCATATGAGTTGAGACCAGCGTCCATCGCTCCCAGTTCGATCGTCCGCACCACATTATCATAACTGTCTCTGATCTCCAGGATACCCGATCCCGCCTCTCTGTCGAGGGTAAACCAGAGATCAACCGGATTTTCGCCGTCGAACATGATTGCATTCGTTTCGGCGGTAACATCCTTGCCGAAGTAGTTGATCATCATCGCGTTACTGACCGCCGCAGACATCGCCGTATTGTTTTCGAGCGACTGCTCCAGGTTATCGTTCATCCGCGTCATCTGCTCCAGGGAGCTGAACTGGGCGAGCTGGGCGATAAACTCGGTATTATCAGCCGGAGCCAGCGGATCCTGGTTCCTGAGCTGTGCCAAAAGGAGTGTCAGAAAATCGTCTTTCCCAAGAGCCGACACATCAAAATTCATGTTCGAATTGTTTCCTTCTCCCGTGGTAGGCTGTCTGACACTCATTTCAGAATACAGGGAGTTAAATGTGCTTGAAGGCATCATGATGTTCAACGCTCCTTACTCGTTATTTTTCACTATACTGTTATATCCAACATATGAGAATCTATCGATCTCGACGGTGCCGATCCCGGGACCACAGCAGTTCCTTCCACACCGGCATCCCGCCGTGTCCAGGCGGAGGTAGCGGAGCGAATATTTTCTTTCCCGGCATGCTGGCGGAGTTGTTCCCGCTGCGCCCACGCATCTGTACCGTCGTTATGACCCACCTGTACATCGAACGATTCGACTTTCAATCCATTCTGTGACAGCGTTTCGGCCAGATTCTTCAGACCATGCTGCACTATTTCCTTCACTTCAGCCGATTCGACAATAATCCTGCCGGTTACCCGTGACTGTTCGGTCACTATATCCAGTTTTACCCGGCCGAGATTCGCCGGTTCGAGTCGAATCACCGCGCTGGATCGCCCGTCTCGACTCATGAACCTGGCATGACGGACGATGGTGTTCATAACCTCGTACTCATTCATGTCAGAATCTGGTCTCGCTGGTACAGCAGCGGATTTTACCGAGAAGACGCCGGGATAATCGGCAGATTCGGACGTGCCCTGAACTGCGGCACCCTGTACGCCCGGTTCGATCGACAGACTCTGCGCCACATCACCTTCCCCTGCAGTGAGAACGGAGGATTTACCGCGTGAGGATAACAATTCGGATGTTTCGGCAGCAACCAGGGTGAACGGTTTCTGTCCTCCGATATCACGCCGAACAAGTTCCGGGGAATCCGGGCCGGATGTTTCCCGCACCGGTTGGTTGACATCTCTTCGTTCGACAGGTGATTTCATCACTACTTCTTTTTCGGATTGCGGGGCCTTTATGGCGTTACTATCCGGTGCGGTCGTCGGTCCCTCGCCCTCGCCGCCTGTTCGTTCTGATGGTACCTGTCCCGGGTATGGTGAATCGTTGGTAACCGCTCTCCCTTGGTGATTGCCTTCGCTACTGATACGAGCTTGGTAGGCGAACGTCCGGCTGTTGTGTGCCCGTATAGTTTCCCGTCTGCTTTCTGGTGGCATTGTTTCCTGAACAATCCCGGTGTTTTCGACAGCAGGTGCGGGAAGGTCCCGATCCACGGTGGTTGACAATACCTCACGCGTTTCGCCCGCGGGAGGCGAAGCACTTTTCCCGGCTGCCGTCCCGTACGAGGTGACTTGTGGCGGCGCTCCCTCAGGAGCATCTGGGCCCTCAGGCACGCCACCTCTCGTGAGAACCGGGGAAGTCTCCGGAGGATCTGTGCTCATGAATACTTCGCTTTTCGGGAAAGTGCCGACAGCCTCAGGAGCATCCGGGCCATCGGACACCCCAACTCTCGTGAGAACCGGGGAGGTTTCCGGAGGATCTGTGCTCACGGGTACTTCGCTCTTCGCGAAAGCGCTGAGAGTCTCCGCTGTATTCGGGCCATCGGGCACCCCGGCTCTCGCGAGAACCGGGGAAGTCCCCGGAGTATCTGTGCTCTGGGATACTTCACTGTTTGTGAAAGCGCCGAGGGTCTCTGAAGTTTCCGGGCCAACAGGTACTTTGTTCTCCGCAAAAACATGAGACGTTTCCGGAGCATCCGGGCCATCAGGCACCCCAACTCTCGTGAGAACCGGGGAAGTCCCCGGAGAACCTGTGCTCACGGGTACGTCACTCTTCGTATAAACCGGAGATGTTTCCGGAGCATCCGGAAGCCCGATACGGGAGAGAGGCTGCGCATTCTCGAACGCTGCTTCGTGCTCTGGTTGTCCTTGTATATTCACGTTGCGGTGGGAAGTATTCGTATTGGAATCCGAAAGAACGGCAAGCCTGTTTATCACCTCACGGTGGGTACTAATCAGAAGAGAGCCTGTCGAGCCACGTGAATCTTGTGCGCCGGTTGGTGCATCGGTTGGTGCGCCGGTTGGTGTGTCGGTTGGAATGTCTCGATACCCAGTACCACCGGGTACATCTGCGAGTACAAGCCGCCACTGGTGTGTTCCGGCCTCTGGTGTCGCCGAACTATCGGGAGAAAACAGTTCTCCACGCGGAACTACCAGCTCAATCTCAACCGGATTACCCGATTCTGCATACCGGGCAAGCAGATGCACCAACGGCGAATCGCCCAAGACGGGCTGTTGCACACCGTTTGTCTGTTCAGCCGGCATCGCTGCCAGCTTGAATGTCACCACACCATCCGTGTTCTGTTCCCCTACCACAGGGGAATTGTGAACAACCGCCTGCTTAACAACTTTGGTGCCCTGGGGCACCGGCGGCGGTGCGTCTCCGGCCGTGTCGGTGACACCATATTTGTCTCCCTCAACCCGGGGCTGTCCTGCAACGAATTTCTGTCCATTTTCAGGTGTCGTCGGGGCTGAAATTACCGCCTGTTCCGGCAGAATTGTGTTATTCCGGAAAACCAGGGGATGGTCGGTTTCAATCCGGGCACCTTCACCAAGGATGTTGATTTCACCAGGTTCTCCCTGTCCGGAAGAAACCACCGTGGCACTATCTGCCGTTCCCGCCGGCGGCAGGGAAGCGACAAAACCAGGGACACTTACCGGATTAAATTCTATGGATTCTGTGGATTCTGTGGATTCTGTGGATTCTGTGGATTCTGTGAGTTCTGTGAGTTCTGTGGATCGATTTTCGCGTTCGATACGCAGGGTAGTCGGCTGGTTGCCGGCTGCGATTTCATGTTCGCCGTCTGTGATATGTACGAATACGGGAAGGTAAACGATTTCACCGTCATCGCCCATCAGCGCAAGCTTGGCCGGGATCGGCAGATTTCCTTCAGTGGTGAGCACATCGGGTGAGATTTCGGTGAGCAGAACGGGCATTCCCCCTCCATTGTTCACGGGTATTGCGATCTTATTCGTATCGCCCCCGGCGCTCAGTTCCGCGAGAATGGACATAAAATCTCCACTCACGCCTTCGGCCAGGCCCTTACCACCGGACACTTTGAGGAGATCGGCCGTTTTCGGCAATTCCCCGCTGGACGATACCAGCCTCATGACGGCATCGACTAAAGTGTTTATGCCCTGGATAACCTGCATTATTCAACAACCTCTTTCATCGAAAGCAACTTGTTGATCCGCGTCGCCTTGTTGACATCCTTTTCGGCCAGCATTCCCATAAGCCTCGAGGCTGAGCGCCCCTCCATCCTGGAGATAATCTTGACCGCAAGCGTATCATCCATTTCGATGAAGAGCGGTACCGCAAGCGCCGGTTTCATGATGTCATAGAGTTGTGCCAGTTTTTCAACCGTTTCATCTAAGAGAATTTCACGGCCTGTTGTAAGTTTTTCCTGTTTTCCTTCAATATCGCTTTCTTTTGATTCGAGTAACATCTTGTACTGCCTGAGAGAATCTATGGCGACCTCAATGGCCGTTAATTTCTCTTCCTTTACACTGGCGTCCGTGACAAGCTTCGAGTAGGCACTCATTCCCATCATGGTGGAATCCGCGATGTTCCCCGACGGTGCTATTGCTTTGAGCGCTCGGATTGAATCCTCTCTCGCCTGAAGCATGAGGAGCTGCCGGTTTCGATACGAGGACGGTGTCCCGTACTTCCTGATTCCAGTGAAATAAATGGTTCCAAAAACAATCGTAAAAAACGACGTGACACTCAAAACCAGTATCAGCAGTTTATTCTTCATTATACAGAGATCCTCTCCCGGTTGAGACACAGGTCTTCGGTTACACAATTGTTGCAACTAATATGCCAATATAAATAAAACATAAGAATATCACCATATCTCTCTGTATATCATGATATTACAATGCATCGTGTTTTTATTATATACCTGTAGATAACAGAGAATATTATTCCGTCGGAGGGTATTTTTTTCCGCCTGTTCACGATCTGTTCTTTTCATGCGAGAACGTGTCTTGATGAACGGTATCAGAAAATAAAAAAATGCCGAGGTGATAAAGAAAATGTGGGCGATGACGATACGAAGAGAATCCTGAGAGAAATCCTGAACCTCCCCTGCTCTTTGCGCCGGACATAGTCGTTTACGATAAACCACACGGGCTCGATTCCGGGGCCGGGATTCTGCAAAATCCCTGAAGGAAGCAGGCGCCGTACGAGTCGGATTTGATGGTCATATCCCGTATAAAAATAATATTTGAATTTTATATAAAAATATATATATTATCTGCCTTCATCAACACGATGTTCATTTCGTGCTTGTACCCGGGCGGTGGGAAATCTCCGAGCGCCCCGGTTTTTGAATGCATGAACGTGTCGATGTCAGCGACATGGCGGAGCTGTTTCATCTGCGGTGAATACAAGGGCAATTCTCTTTCATTCGATAGAGTACCTGCAGCGGGTAGGTGTCATTTTTTCGCTGGTTTCGCCACCAGGGCGGTTTCTAAAAGCATCGTACCTGATAAAGTATGATTATCCTACCACGCTTGATAACGTTGGATGAAAAAGTGAATGTGATGATACGTGAACTTGATTTCTTCAAAAAGCTGATTCTCAAGAAAAAAATGGAACTATACGAGGAACTCGGCTACCTCGAATCCTCGAACATGCAATCAACGGCGCAGGATCTCACCGGCAACCTCTCATCGTATTCGTTTCATATGGCCGACCAGGGAACCGATACCTCCGACCGGGAAATCGCTTTCTGTCTGGCATCGCGCGAAGGTCGATACCTCCATCATCTCAACGAGGCGCTCAAACGAATCGAAGACGGTTCCTACGGACAATGCCGTGCGTGCGGAGCATTCATTTCAAAAGAACGCCTGGAAGCGGTTCCTCATGCCACCTTGTGTATCGAATGCAAGAAGGTCGAGGAAAAAAAGGAGCGCGGCTTGTAATCTGCTCCCATGCCCCTTTGATACCTACCCTTTTTTTCACCACTCGCACGCCATACTCTAATTGACTGACAAGACAGCGGTACTGTTTGCGGAATTGCATAACGAGCACGGTATCGCCGGTATGCGCATTCAATAGGGAACCAGAGTGAGGGGTATATCTTTATGAGAGGAAGGGGGATGGTATGATTTTTACTCTAAGTTCTTGTTGTTGAATCGCTCTGTCGAGAGTTCATCAATGAGCGCCTGTTCTTCTTTCAGCTCGGCCTGATTGTGTTCACCCTGATCTTTTTCCTTGAGCCGATCAAAAATCTTTTTCTTCTTGGTCGCTTCGACTAGATCTTTCCGTTTCTCTTCCACAACCTCCTTGACTGAATCGAGCGTCTTTTCCTGTTCGGACTTTTCCTGTTCAAGACGTTGTGAATACTGAAATTCGTGGGATAGTTTTCGTGGTGTTGTCACCTTTCCCTCGGTAGCGTTTTCACGGTATTCGTCGAGCGAGGAGATGGAATCGTTGATCCTGTTAAACTGATCTTCCTCGTGCTTGAGATGACCGAGCACAACACCGAATTCCCGCTTTTTGACCTCTTCTTCGGCTTTACGCACTTTCAGGAGGCTTTCGAATCGAAACCTGAAACGATTCATGTTCTATCCTCGGTTTTCCCGGAGATGTTCGCTTTTTCGGCATCTTCCGGATTGACAGCACCACTGAAATCATCGATACCACCGATAGCGTCCTCGAGTAGTGCCAGTGTCTCATCCGGCGGAGTATACTCACCGATACCCTGCCTGAGAAAACGGTTGATGTCGTCGATCCTGTTGATAGCCCGGTCGATGTTCGGATTTGAGCCCTGAACGTACGCGCCGATATTGATCAGGTCTTCCGCCTCTGAATAGGTAGCATAAATATCGATCAGTTTCTGTACCATTTTCAGATGTTTTTCACTCACGACATCGATTTGAACCCTCGAAACACTCGACAATATGTCGATCGCGGGATAGTGCCCTCGATTGGCAAGCCGTCTCGATAGTATTATGTGACCGTCAATGATCGAGCGCACGATATCGCTGACCGGTTCGTTGACATCGTCACCCTCAACGAGAACGGTATAAATACCGGTAATGGTACCCTTTTCAGACGTTCCCGCACGCTCAAGGATCTGCGGCATAAGTGCAAACACCGATGGCGTATATCCTTTTGTTGTTGGAGGCTCGCCGGCGGAAAGACCGATTTCGCGCTGTGCCATGGCAACCCTGGTCACCGAATCCATCAGGAACACTACATCTTTCCCCATGCTCCTGAAGTATTCGGCGATGGTCATCGCCACCTTCGTTCCCTGAATCCTGAGAATCGGCGGCTGATCGGAAGTTACCACGATGACAACGGATTTCTTGAGACCTTCTTCCCCGAGATCCTTCTCGAGGAACTCACGAACCTCACGGCCGCGTTCACCGATGAGGGCGATCACACTCACATCGGCGATGACCTTGCGGGAAATCATGCCCATGGCCACGCTCTTCCCGACACCGCTGCCGGAAAAAATACCGATTCGCTGACCTTTGCCAATGGTAACGACACCGTCGATGGCGCGTATCTGAGTCCAGAGCGGCGTCGTGATGCGGTCACGGGTGAGCGGATTGAGCTTTTCACCATTGATGGGTAAGCTATCGGTATACTCTATCGATCCCTTTCCATCGATCGGCCTGCCGAATCCATCCAGTACCCTCCCGATCATGCTGACACCAACATCGAGCATGAAGGGGCTGCCAGACGCACAAACCCTCCGCCCCGGGGCAATACCACCCAGGTCGCCGAGTGGCATCAACAGCAATCTGTTATCACGAAAACCAACGACTTCCGCTAAAACAGATTTTTCGTTTCCACAGTCGATACGGCATATTTCACCAAGGGAAGACTGGGGACCCTTCGATTCAACAACCAAACCGCGTGACTCGGTTACAACACCGCCGCGGGTGATCGTTTCCATTTTTTTCAAGGCATTATTGTATTCTTCAAACGGAAAGACGTTCATTGATTCCCCATACGAGGGTGGTGAAATATTATTTTCAGGCTCAGAGAATGAACGGTCTGCATTTATAACGCCCACCGGACGGGGCACTCCCGGCACTTTTTCAGCATCGGGTAATCGCCGGGCACTGTTACCCGTTTACCTTTAACAGCTCTTCTGCTATTTCATCGAGACGATGGGAGAGTATTCCATCGATTATACCCCCTTCCGTTTCGATGAGGCAGTTGCCGGACGTCATGCGCTTGTCGATCTCGATACGAAATTCTCCGACGTTTCCCGTCTGTTCCAGCCACTTATCATACTGGCTGTTAATGTGCTTGAAATCAGCCGCAGAGACTTTCAATATCAGGGTTTCACCGCTGATGACATGCGCTATCGTTTCGGCAACGATGGTTTCAATAATCGAGGTATCTGTTGCAATACTTTTATGGATTATCTTTTCCGCAATAGCAATGGCAAGCGCGATCAGCTTTTTTTCGAGACCGCGAGAGGCGTTTTCCTTGCTCTTCTTCGTCTCCTTCACCAGGGTATCAATGACCCTGAAACTGCTGGAGAAATGTTCGTTGACATAAGCATCACGTTCAACAAATTCTGCCTCTTTCCCTTCGGTGTATCCCCGATCGTACGCAGCACGGGAAGACTCCTCCATCTCGTGCTTCCTGTCGTCTTCGAGCCCGGAAACGTGCTCTTTGACGCGCCCGCAACAGATGTCGATCGCCGAATCGATGCCCCTCCTGAAATTCAAAGAAGCCCTGGTTCCTTTGGTGTCGTTCGGTGCCAGGGCGGTCGAGTTACGATCGGATATTTTAATGGTGACAGCGTCGTCAAGTTCAACGCTCTTCTTAATCACTTTAGACAAATATTTCTCCTCCTTCGCCACCTCTGACAATGACAATCTGCTGTTCTTCCTCGAGCCGCCGGACGATCTCGACAATACGCTGCTGAGCTTCTTCAACAATGCTCAGGCGTAGCGGCCCGGCATACTCCATCTCCTCCTTGATCATTTCCTCAACACGGGAGGAGGTGTTCTTGAAAACCTTCTCTTGCAGCTCTTCCGATGCCGCCTTGAGCGCGATTGACAGCTCCTTTGTGTCGACCTCCTTGAGAATGAGCTGGATGCCGCGGTCATCAAGAATAAGAAGATCCTCAAACACGAACATGAGATTCTTGATGTTGGCGGTCAATTCGGGATTCTCCATTTCCATGTTGCCGAGGATAGACTTTTCCGTGCTCCGGTCGACAAGATTGAGAATCGAAGCGACCGCCTTGATACCACCGGATGCGGAAAGGTTCCCGGAAATAACTTCCTTGAGATGAACATCAAGAACGGATTCTATCTCATGAATCACCTCGGGAGAGATTTTCTCCATGGTTGCGATACGCATGGCCACATCGGTCTGGACATCCTCGGGGAGCTGACCGAGAACCTGCGATGCCTGGGCGGGATTCAGCTGCGAAAGGATGAGTGCGATCGTCTGAGGATGCTCGTTCCTGATAAACTCGAGCAGATGCATGGGGTCAACATCTTTGAGAAGACTAAAACCGCTGGGATTCAGGGTACCCTGGATTCTTTTCAGCATATCATCGGATCGATTTTTCCCGACCGATGATTCGAGAACTTCCCGGGCATAATCCATACCGCCTTCACTGACATATTCCGAGGCCCGCAAGAGAGAATAGAACTCTTTCAGTACTGCCATCTCAGTTTTTGAATCAATATTTTCGACACGGACGATCTCGGTGGACAGCCGTTCGATTTCCTTGTCAGACATGTGACGCAGGATCTGAGATGAAATTTCTTTCCCCAGGGCAATCAGGATGATCGCCGCTTTCTCCAGCGAGGTTAATTCATCGACCGCCCGGGATTCTACTCTGGTAGGCTCAAGCACAACTCTCTCCGCTTTCGGAATAGCACAAAACTGTTAATCCATCTTGAAAAACGTTTTCAAGGTTTTTGCCGCGATTTCTGGATCTCCCACCGAGGCCTTCGTTATCTTACGAACCATGATCTCACGCTCGCTTTCGCCCCCTTCTTCTTCTTCCTCGGTTAAGATCGCTGTTTTCTTCAATTCCTTTTCTGCCTTTATCGCCATCTTCGCGGGATCGAGGGATTGGGTAATCGATCTCATGATGAGGAAGAAAACACCGATCGCCGCAATGATCGCAAGCCCCATAACGATTGCACGAACACTTTCAATAATTGTCGCACCCATGGCAATTCCACCTGCTCCGACACCTGCCGGCACCACCGCACCGAATTCCGATTCAACAACCTCGACCGTGTCGCCTCGCAGCGAATCAAAACCAACCGCATTTTCCACGATCGATACAATCGAGGCCAGCTTGGCTTCACTCCAGGAAACTTTGGTACTCTGCGTATCTCCCTCCGCATCGGTCCAGGTCGAATCATGCTTGTCAATGAAGACACTCACCGATAGACGCGATATATCGCCCGGATTTTTCACAAAATTTTCTACGACCTGACCTGTTTCATAATTGACCGAACTTCTCTCGTATTCACCTATCCCATCCGGCGTCGGTTCCGTTTCAGTTTCACGCTCCTCCGACACCATGGCACTCGCTACATTATCATACGACGTCGTGCTGCGTTCGATCCTGTCCCAGTCGAGCTGCGCGTTCACCGTTACCAGTGATTTCCCCGGACCAAACGCACCATCGAGCAGCTGCTTGACCTTATTTGCCAGAGAGTGGTCAACCTGCATCTTTACTTCCCACTGTGTGCTGGAAAGCAGTGCACCCTCGTCCTGATATGTGGGCGTCAGGGTATTGCCCTTGGTATCGACGATGGCCACATTCCGGGGTTCGAGACCGGGAACGGCGGAACCGATGAAGTTCGTGAGCCCTTCGATCTGTTTCTGAGAGAGTCCCCGTGAGCCCTTAAACTTGAGAATCACTGCAGCGGTGGTCGGTTGTTCCATCTCAGTAAACAGAGCCGGCTCGGGAATGGAGAGGTTGACATTCGACCATTCAACAGCATCGATCGACATGAGTGCCTTACTCAATTCACCCTGGAGCGCACGCTGTATGTTAACCTCTTGGAGACGCTCGGATATGCCGAACTGTGTGGTGTCGAGCAGCTCGAAACCGACAATACCAGTAGAGGGAAGTCCATCTGCGGCTAAATTAATTTGCAGGGAGGTTGCCTTGTCCCGCGGCACTTCTATGGTGGTTCCATCGGGTGAAAGTTTGTAGGGGATTTTCTGCTGTTCTAACCGGCTGACAATTTCGGAGGCACTCTTGGCATCAAGTCCGGAATACAGGGGAGAGTAATCAATTAAAGTTGTACGGAGGGTGAAAAGATAAGCGAAGGTAATCGCCAGAGCGACAAGAATGCCGCCGCTGATTACTTTCTGATTCATGTTCATCGAGTCCCAGATATGCTTGAGCCTCGACAGTATCCCATTAAACATTTCAAACATTCTATCGGCTCCGATCGCCCACGACGACTTTCACAAGCCTCAAGAAACAGTCACGCAAACTTCCGGTAACTTCCCGGCACACCCCCCCAGACGTGCCGTGAATACGAGAGAAAATGGTCACACGGGCATCCGCATAATCTCTTGATAGGCCTCAACAATCTTGTTCCGTATCTCGAGCATAAACTCCATGGCAGTGTTCGCTTCATTGACCGCGATCATGACCTCATGGACATCGGTAATCTCGCCGGCGTCCAGCTTCTCAATCGATTCGTCAGCCCGGTGCTGTAGACCGTTCACGTCCTTGACGAATTTATTCAGTGTACCCTCAAAGGAATCGCCGTCAACTTCAATCTTTCCCGGCATCCCCACCTTTGATGCGATTCCCTGGTTGCCGATTCGTGTAATTGGATTACTCACTTACTCGACCCCCCTTAAATTCCTAGTTTAGTGTAAATATTTTGATTTGTCAACCGAAATCTTTCACTTTCCTGAATTTCGCCGGACTGCCCACCACCTTTATCATCACGGTGAAAAGGTAACAACCGCCTCGGGTGTGGTCTGGAATAATCCCGCCACGGTAGGTGAAAGAGATTCAAATCAGGGAGCTAGTACGACAAACGGATGACCTGTCACTCACCGCTTCCGACTGTTCTGTCCGGTCAAGAAACCCGGGGGAGGCTTCAGCATCAAAAAGCGTGACGCTTTCCTTCCCCTTAAATCGTCTGGCTTCTATTCTCTTTCAGGAATGTTTTGACCGAGATTACCTCTATAATGAACTTTCTTGTTTCACCAGGGATGATGTTGCTGTCAAACTTTGCCTGTCCCGCATTCCAGGCCCAGAGCAACTCGTGTTCATCGAAATCTCTATTGCTGTACTTGATCAACCAGGCAATATATTTTACTCCCGCCTTGATGTTTTCTTCGGGATCGAGGAGGTCGCTGATACCCATAAAGGCTCCGGTTCTCGGCATAAGCTGCATAAGTCCCTGGGCTCCGACTCTCGATATTACCGTGGGATTCCCCTTGCTTTCTGCATAGATGATTGCCCGTACCAGATCGGGATCGACACGATACTTCGCAGAATAGCGCCTGATCTGGGCTTCCCAGGGATTAATGCTCTCCCGGATGGCTTTGGGCCTGATGACCGAAGTGTCAACACGCAGCCTCTCGAAGAACAGTCCTGCGCGCATCTCATCGGTCAGTGTCATCGTGGGAATAGCAACATCGGTGTGTATCGTTCTGATTTTTCTGACTTCAACCAGATCGGAGTTCGCCGGAACTGCACAATTATCGAGCGCATAGAGCGCTGCTATAAAAATTAATAGGTTGATTCCGATAAAAATCATTTTTCTCATAGTAGTTTTCTACCCTCATTTTGTGGATGCGGCACAAGGTTCTCTTTACACATCCAACTGGTGAGACGTATTACATTGCCGGCTGTCGGGGTGGCCAAGCAAAATTGCTCTGCATTGGCCCTCAACCGCCGGTAGAGACATTTCCGGTCAGATCACAAGATTGACTGCACGGCCGTAAAACCGTTCTGAATTCAATCTCTTGCCGAAAAAGTCATAGGTGATAATCTCCATCCTGGTAATCAGCGCGTTTTCTTCGCGTTCACTACTCTCTACACCGGTATTCGTACGAACATCCTCAACGTCCCCGCCGGTGTGCTCGAGGAAACTGTTGAACTGGGCGCCCGCATATTCACGGTTTCGCCGCGCTTCGTTGTTATATGACAAATTGCCATCGTAGGTGGCAATACTCTTAACCTCAATCACTGATCACACCTCTAGTATGTCATGATCCGTGTTATATTTCCAGCGACCTCATGATCATGCTTTTGCCCGCATTGACCACGGTGACATTTGCATCAAAAATCCTGTTCGCTACCATCATTTCGACCATCTCAACGACGATATCGACATCAGGATAGGTAACCTTGCCTTCCGCATCAGCATCGGGATGAGCGGGCTCGTAAATTGTGTTCTTCCCGGTATTCGGCATCTCGATCTCTTCGCTCCCCACTACATTTGCGTATGTAGTTTCCCTCCGCGAGGGCCCTCCTCTGACATGACCGTACCTCGTATTCTTGAGTCGCAGCCCTGCTTCGGTGAGCGTCCTTTCAAACGTACGCCGTTCCCCCGGGTGTATGAGTACCTGACGCCGCAGGTAGGGATTGCCCTGGCCATCAACATTTGTCGTCGTGGCATTGGCGATATTCGATGCTATCGCATCCATCTTCCTGCGTTGTACCGACATCCCGGAAGCGGCGATATCGATGGAGCGGTACATATTCCCGCCAAAAATCCTGCTCGCGTCACGAATCGTTCTCATGACTTATCGCCTTCCCCTGATCGCGGTCCGAAGCTGCGTGAACTTGCTGTTCAAAAGCTTGACCCCGATATTGAAATCGAGCTGGTTTTTGGCGAGATCGACCATCTCCTGCTCCATATTGACATTATTGATCCCATTCCAGTAACCATTCTGCACCCGTACAACATCCGGCGAAACATCCTCTGCCGTGGTGGGAGCCGGGACATGTTTCGGATGCGTTCTCTTCATCGTACTCTGCATCGCACGATAGGCACGCCTCAGGTGCCGGCCGAAATCAACACCAAGTCGCTCGTACCCAGGGGTGGTGACATTGGCGACGTTTGATGAGATAACACGCTGTGTCAGCGCCGACCTGTCAAGCAGTTTGCCGAGCACAACAAATGATTTCGTACCAAATAACGCTTCCCGAACCATGACTACTCCATCTGGGTGGTTTATATAAAATTTCTGTTCGCCCTTTTAGTGTTGCAAAGTCTGTGCCAAAGACCACAATATTCCTTCACAAATAGTGTACTATTCCTTATATTACAACATGTTATCCAAATTATGCGACTCCGGAATGAGACAGAGAGCCCTTGAGGAAGGATTGTGGCGGTGGAGGAAACAGGAAATAATTTCCTTTCCCCCATATCATACTTGAAACGCCGTCTCATTTTTGATAATAAAAACATCACTTTTCTGTGCGTTCTCCCGCCCAAAAAAACCTGCTTCCCTTCAAAAACGTAACAGCTTACTTGAATGCGTCCATCTTGCCGTACTCTGCAAGCTTGTTCCGGAGCGTACGGACGCTGATCCCGAGAATCTCCGCGGTGGTCGTGCGGTTGCCACCCTGAACCTCGAGGGTATTCAGAATAAGTTCACGCTCCATTTCAGCAATCGTCATCCCGGTCACATTTGTGGAAAGCATGGTATTCTCTGTTCCGGGAATGTTCATGGTACTCTGGGTAGGCTCCGACACATCGGACATTTGGAGAATCTTTCCCTTGCACAACACCACCGCACGTTCAATGGTATTTTCGAGCTCCCGCACGTTGCCGGGCCAGGGGTACAGTTTCCATGACTCCAGCACCTCATCGGCAATCCCCTCGATCGCCTTGCCGTTCTCACGGTTGTAACGGTCGAGAAAAGCATTCGTAAGCAGGGGGATGTCGCTGATCCTCGTTTTGAGGGGCGGCAGATGAATCGATATAACGTTTAACCGGTAGAAAAGGTCTTCACGGAACTTTCCCTCATTAATCAGCACTTCGAGGTTCCGGTTGGTTGTGGCAATAATCCGCACATCGGCGGTAATGGTGTCCGATGAGCCGACCGGTTCAAACTCCCGCTCCTGGAGCACCCTGAGAAGCTTCGCCTGGAGCACTGGGCTCATTTCGCTGATCTCGTCCAGGAGCAGTGTCCCGCCATTGGCACGCTCGAATCTCCCGTGGTACCGCTTGATTGCTCCGGTAAATGCGCCCTTTTCGTGCCCGAAAAGTTCGCTCTCCATCAACTCGGAGGGAAGCGCCGCACAGTTGATCTTGATGAAGGGGTTGCTCTTCCGCGGACTCGTATAGTGTATGGCTCGGGCAACCAACTCCTTGCCGGTCCCCGAATTTCCAGTGACGAGAACGGTTGACCGCGACTGGCTGATCGTCTGTATCAGTTCAAACACCTTCTTCATCGCCGGTGATTCGCCGGCCATGCTCTTATAGCCGTACTTTTCCTCGAGTTCGGTGTGCATCTTGCGGTTTTCTTCCTCGAGATTCTTGAATTCGAGAGCCCGCTTCACCAAAAGGAGGATCTCTTCGACGCCGAACGGCTTGGTGATGTAATCGAAGGCGCCGATTTTCATGGCTTCCACCGCATTTTCAATAGTACCGTAGGCGGTCATGATGACAACCTTGACACCCGGCATTTTCTCGACGGCTTTCCTCAGCACATCCATGCCGGTTACCTTGGGCATCTTGAAATCGGTCAGTATCAGATCATAGGTCTCTGAATTCATCAGTTCCAGAGCCTTTGCGCCGTTCTCGGCCGCATCGACCTCATATCCCTTGGAAATCAATGACTCGGAGATAAATTCCCGCATCAGCGATTCGTCGTCCACGACTAAAATTCTGCTCATGTTCTTTCCTCGTCGTATCTATGAAAATTTTTCTTTTTTTATCATATTTCGCCGAACCGTGCGAACGTTCTGCCGTCCCCCGCAGGTTTCCAAAACAATCACCGCACGTTTCTCTTCAGGGTACTTTTAACCGGCAGAATAATGCCGACCGCCGTTCCCAGTTCAGCGGTGCTCTCAAGCCATATTTCACCATGATGCGCATCGATGATTTTGCGCGCCGAAGCAAGTCCGAGCCCGATACCCTTCTCCTTGGTGGTAAAGAACGGAACGAACAGATTTTGCCGGATATCGTCGTCCATTCCCCCGCCCGAATCGGTGATCGTGATGATACCGCATTGACGCCGCGACTTCATGAGCCTCGAGCCTTCCCTCATTTTATCAAGGAGCCGTGAAGTGAGCGGGCAGGATGTGCTTCTCTGTACCTTATCGGTCATGATTCGCACATCGATGCCGCCATCGTCTTCGATCGCCTCGATTGCGTTGCGGAAAATCGTGAGCAGCGCATTGTTAATCTGGTCAGCATCGGCCTCGATGATAACCGGCTCGGCAGGTTCGCTCACGGTGAAGCCGATATGTGAACAGTCGATTTCCTCGTTATCCTGTTTCACCAGACTGATCAACTCGTCGATCCGCTCCGAGAGATCGATCGTGCGCGGGACAAGCTTGAGTTGAGAATTATAGGCGAGCACGCTGGTAATAATATGGTTTATCTTGTCGACACCGTCGATGATCCTTCGAATATGGGTCTTGCCCTTGTCGTTCTCGCCGAGCTGACGATCGAGGAGGCCGGCATATCCCACGATCCCGCCGAGGGGGTTCCGAATCTTGTGCGCCATGGTTGCCGACATCTGGCCCAGCGCCGCGAGCTTGTCCATCCGTGATATCTCGTCTTCGAGGGCCTTGATCCTGCGCATGTCCATGAATATCTCCACCGCACCGATCTGGTCGCCCGTGGAATTCACCAGGGGTGTGACGGCATAACCAACCGGTATGGTTTCCCCGGTTTGCGCGACGATGGTCTTTTCCATCTGGACGCCGCCCATTCCTTCTGAGAGGGCGCCGAGGGGCGTGAGTTCATCAGACATGCCCGTACCCATGACTTCACGGTACTGTTTGTTGATCGCCGATGCGCCCGCCCGGCCGGTCATGAGTTCCGCGCCACGGTTGAACAGGGTGATCATCTCGCTGGTATCGACGACGAGAACGCCGGTGGAAAGGCTCTCGAGGATGTTGGTGAGATAATTCGAGAGACGCTCCTGCTCGTCGAGGCTCACCCTGAGTTCACGGTTCGTTTCCTCGAGACGGAGATTCAGCTTGTCGAATTTACCCTGGAGCGCGCTGTAGGCTTTCTGGAGATCCTGGGCGGATTTGTTGAACGACGCGATGAGCCCCTCGAGAAAGACGACGATCTCGGGGGTAACACCGGCGGGAATCCCGGATATTCCGGGAATCGCGTCAGCTTCTTTGGGTTCTTTAGTATACGGTGCCTTATTCGGGGACATCATTTCCTCGAAATTTTAACTCCCTGCTTCATAAGAAGGTCCCGGCTCTGGTCTTCCTGTTCAACCACACGGCCGACAACAGATGTTAACTGTTCCTCCGCCTTCAGAACCTCGGTCCTCTCCGGCTCGGTGAGCTGGAACTTCATCTTGAGATCGCTTATGTACCTGGACTCGGCCTGGATACGCTCGACAATCGATAATTTCTCCCCGAGCCATTCCTTCATGTTTCCAAGCGGCGCCCTGCCCGCCAGCGCATCTAAGATTTCACTCGACAGGGATTCCAGGCGCTGATAGAGCTCCACGGTTGTCCGATAGTGCTCGATGAGCTGCCCTGCATCATCGGATGGATCTGCCATCTCTGCCCCCCGGTTGCCCGCCGGTGCGGCATCTGACACGAGCCGATGAACATCCCTGACCGTCCTCCGGTTGGTCCCGGTAAGGAAATTCTTTCCAGCGAGATTACCCTGATTTTCATGACACCGATAAATAATTACATAACAATATATAGTGTTATTTCATAAAAAACAAGCGAAAATATCATGTATTTTGTGGTGGGTAATTTTTACCGCCTC
>CAYWBT010000003.1:49524-52273 GCA_964456585.1 uncultured bacterium | reverse complement strand
TCACGGGTACATTCCTGTTTCTCCTCGTCACTCAGGCTCAACGGGATGACAAACGTGGAGACATACTCTGACCGGAGGCCGTCCCAGTCCAAGTCGCTCGGATCCTCTTCGGGATCAAGGTAATTATCGAGGATAGTGTCGACAACTTCTTCCATCATCTCAAAGAGCCGATCCCGAACGTTTCCGCTCTTGAGTGCGGTGTTGCGAAGGTCATAGATAATCTCGCGCTGGGAATTCATGACATTGTCGTATTCCAGCAGGTGTTTCCTGATGCCAAAGTTCTGGGCTTCGACCCGCTTTTGGGCACGGTCGATTGCTTTTGTCACCATGGAGTGGGTAATGACCTCTCCCTCCTGGATTCCCATGCTTTGCATGTACCCGGCTATTCTGTCGGAACCGAAGAGGCGCATGAGGTCGTCTTCGAGTGAAAGGAAGAACCGTGATGATCCGGGATCACCCTGGCGGCCGGAACGTCCGCGTAGCTGACGGTCGATTCTGCGGGCTTCGTGACGTTCGGTTCCTATTATCTGAAGTCCACCTGGCGTTCCGGAATCGTCATCGGCAGCCTCTCTGACAGCCTGTTCAAGCTTTATATCTGTTCCGCGGCCAGCCATGTTCGTGGCGATGGTAACCATGCCGGCTCTTCCCGCGTTCGCGATGATTTCGGCTTCCTGAAGGTGATACCTTGCATTGAGGACATTGTGCTTGATACCCTGGCGTTTGAGCATACGCGACAGCGTTTCGGAGATATCAACATTGATCGTACCCACCAATACCGGTCTTCCCAGTGACTGGAGACGACCGATTTCATTGGTAATTGCGTTGAATTTTTCACGCCTCGTCCGGTAGATGAGATCGTTGTAATCCGAGCGGATAACCGGTTCATTCGTGGGAATCACCACAACATCGAGTTTGTAAATCTCCCAGAATTCGGTGGCTTCCGTTTCGGCTGTTCCTGTCATGCCGGAGAGTTTATCATA
Source organism: uncultured bacterium (assembly GCA_964456585.1). Taxonomy (GTDB): domain Bacteria; phylum Latescibacterota; class Latescibacteria; order Latescibacterales; family Latescibacteraceae; genus Latescibacter. The sequence continues at coordinate 51,293 of CAYWBT010000003.1, read as the reverse complement.
CATGCGAAAGTAGTTCTGAAGCGTAATAGTGGCGAGTGTCTGAGTCTCCTTTTCGATCTTCACGTTTTCCTTGGCTTCAAGTGCCTGGTGGAGACCATCGGAATACCGCCTTCCCTGCATGAGGCGACCGGTAAACTCATCGACGATGAGCACCTTGCCATCCTGAACAACATACTCCTGGTCCTTCTCGAAGAGCGTGTAGGCGCGCAGCAGCTGGTTGGTATTGTGTATTTTTGCGCTCTTCATGGCGAATTCATAAGAGACTTCTTCTTGTTTTTTCAGCTTTTCCGCATCGGTCAGTGTTTCATCATGCTCGATCTCACTGATGGCATCGTTAATATCCGGAAGTACGAACGTCTCACGCATATCCGGCGCCATTCCATCAAGCGCCTTGTCGGTAAAAATTATCGTGTGATTGCGCTCGTCGATAACGAACAATAGTTCCTCGTCGATATCCGGCATACGTTTGTCGCGCATGAAATCGTTCTCGACCGACATCACAAGTTTTTTCAGATCGAGCTGTTCCGAAAAGAGCTTCATGAGCCGTTTATTCTTCGGTATGCCGCGCTGGGATTGGAGGAGGAGAATGCCGGCCTGGTATTCATCGCCGTCGTTAAGAAGCTTTTCAGCATCGGCAATTTTCTTGTTAACCAACCGTGACTGCTGGCGAACCAGGTCAAGGACAAGGGGTTTCATCTCATCGTACTTGTGGTCCGAGGGTTCTGATTCCACGGCTCCGCTGATGATGAGCGGTGTTCTCGCTTCATCTATCAGCACGGAATCGACCTCGTCAACGAGCGCGTAGTTAAAGCCGCGCTGGACCATATCTTCCGGGAAAATAGCCATGTTGTCGCGGAGATAATCGAAACCGAACTCGCTGTTCGTACCATAGGTTATGTCACACAGGTACGCGGCCTTGTGCAACTCCGTCGGCTGGTTGTTTTTAATATAGCCGACGCTCACGCCGAGCATTTCGTAAATTTTGCCGTACCATTCGACATCACGCTGGACGAGGTAATCGTTGACCGTGATAAAGTGGGCACTCTTACCGGTGAGTGAATTGAGATAGAGTGGCATGGTGGCAACGAGACTCTTTCCCTCGCCGGTTGCCATCTCGGTGATCTTGCCCTGTTGTAGAACGATCGCACCAATGAGCTGACAGTCATAGGGGATCATGTCCCAGGTTATCTCGTGCCCCATGACCAACCACTTCTGGCCTATCAGTCTCCGGCAGACCTCCTTGACGACCGCATACGCCTCGGTCATGATATTGTCGGTTGTTTCGCCTTCCTGGAACCTTTGTTTGAACTCGGATGTTTTTGCCTTAAGCTCTTCATCAGTCAGCGATGACATTCCCTCGTAAAACACGTTGATTTCATCAACGAGCGGAAACAGCGCCTTTATATCACGATCATGCTTGGAGCCAAATATTTTTTTCAGGCCCCGATTGATAACTTCGCCGAATGAACCCATTCAAATCCCCATTTATCGTACTGTTACACCATGTCTTGTGCTACTGAGAATTTACATCCATTCTCAAGTTCTGAGATGCCGAATCAAGAACGCCGTTCACAAAGCCCGGGCTTTTCTCAGAACTGTATTTCTTTGCAAGCTCGATAGCCTCATTGATCGAAACGGTCATGGGAATATCGAGCATATAGAGCATTTCTGCCAGCGCGATCCACATGATAATTCTGTCGATTCGTGAAACCCGGTTGAAATCCCAGTTCTTCAGTACCGGAACAAGGTAACTGTTTAAAACATCCGTG
>CAYWBT010000003.1:0-49514 GCA_964456585.1 uncultured bacterium | reverse complement strand
AGCGAGAGCGCAAACTCCTTTTGTTTAGTATCGAGACCGCATGAAAAGTGGCGAAGTTGTTGTGCCTCCTCGTCATCACCTGATGCTGCAATTTCGCTGTCGATCGCCTCCATTTCGGTAAAAACCTCGCTGACGTGGATATTACGGCACTCACTCACATACAGAGCCCGCAGGACAACCTCCCGTGCCTTTCTCCTCGATACCACCGATTTATTCCCCGATCCTGACCATGAGGTTGCTCATCTCGATTGCGGCAAGTGCGGCATCGAACCCGCGGTTGCCAGAAGTTGTACCCGCCCTGTTTACCGCCTGCTCAACCGTATCAGTTGTGATAACACCGAAAATAATTGGAATCCCGGTTTCAAGGCCGGCGAGCGCGATACCTTTTGCAACTTCCGCGGCAACGAAATCGAAGTGCGGCGTATCACCGCGTATCACCGCGCCGAGGCAGATAACGGCGTTGTACGAACCGGTCTCAGCAAGTTTTTTCGCGACGAGTGGTATCTCGTATGCACCCGGTACCCAGATGGTATCGATGTCATCTTTCGATGCTTCATGGCGCAGAAGACAATCCATCGCCCCGTCGAGGAGTTTGCGGCCGATGAGTTCATTGAACCGTGACACTACCAGGGCATACCGTTTCTTCTTCGCAGAAAGTTCACCTTCAATTATTCTGCCCAATGTCCGTCTCCTTTGTTTTGAAATTATCCAACTCAAGGATGTGTCCCATCTTATCTTTTTTCGTCTGCATGTAAAAAGCATTCTTACAGTTTACCGAAACTTCGATGGGAACACGTTCCACTATCTTCAATCCATATCCTTCAAGCCCCACGATTTTCTTGGGATTGTTCGTCATGAGCCTGATTTCGGAAATGCCGAGGTCGGCGAGAATCTGCGCACCAATACCATAATCACGGAGGTCTGGTTCAAATCCAAGTTTGATGTTTGCCTCGACCGTATCCAAGCCGTTGTCCTGGAGCTTGTATGCCTTTATCTTGTTGGAAAGTCCAATCCCGCGACCTTCCTGCCGCATGTAGAGCACGACACCGCGGCCCTCCTGTTCGACCATCTTCAGGGCATGGGCAAGCTGGTCACCGCAGTCACAGCGGAGAGAGCCGAAGACATCACCGGTGAGACATTCCGAGTGCACACGAACGAGAACAGGCTCGCCTGATGCCACATCTCCCTTGACAAGCGCCAGGTGATGGTGCTCATCGATCTCACTTTCATATAGCTTGAGTTCAAACATACCGAATTTTGTTGGAAAAGTGACCGAGACTACGCACTCCACCAATTTTTCAAGCCTTCTCCGGTATTCAATGAGATCGCGGATCGAGATGATGGTGAATCCATGCTTGTCGGCGAACTCACTCAGGTAGGAGAGCTTTGCGACGTTCCCTTCGGGGGTTATGATCATGGCGAGCGCCCCGCACGGCTGCAATCCAGAAAGTCTGGCAAGATCGACAGCGGCTTCGGTGTGGCCGGAACGGGAAAGAATTCCGCCATCGAGTGCCTTCAGCGTGGTGACATGTCCCGGCCGGGCAAAATCGACAGAGCTCGACGCGGGATCGGCGAAAAGCCTGATCGTTGTCGACCTGTCTTGTGCTGATGCGCCCGTTGTCGTTCCAAGACGGGCATCGATGGTTACTCCGAACTTTGTGCCGCGGAGGGTATTCGCCTTGAGACCGACTATATCGAGATTTAGTTCCTCGATTCTCTGGGACGTTCCGGCAACACCGACAATACCGCCTGATTCACGGCTTATAAAATTTACTGTTTCGGGTGTTACCAGTTCCGCACCCATGATGATATTGCCCTCGGTATCTTCCGACATATCATCGACAACGACCACCATTTTGCCGTTCTTTATGTTTTCTATAGCTTCTTCTATTGAACTAAAATCAGGCATAGAGACGTTTCCTCAAACTTATTAACAATTCATCAATGTTAGCGCACAAGCGGCTCTCAGAAACCCAGGTCCTGTAGTGTATCCAAACGCAGGTCACTTTTATTAACGTTCTTTCCCATGATAAGTTTCTCGATATATTTAGCCATAATATCTGTCTCAAGATTCACATCATCACCCCGACGGATTGACGCGAGTGTTGTTGTCTTGAAGGTATGGGGTATAATCGATACACCAAATTCACCTCTTCGGGAAAACGTAACTGTGAGGCTGATGCCTTCGATTGCAATCGATCCCTTCTCTGCAATGTATTTTTCGAGGGATGTTTCAGAAGCGATAGTCATCAGCACGGTTTCGGTGTGTTCCTGCACCGAGGCAACTTTACCGACACCGTCCACATGTCCCTGAACGATGTGCCCACCGAGACGATCATTCAGGCGCAATGCGCGTTCGAGATTCACCGGATCGCCTTTCTTCAGTTTTCCGAACGTTGTTCGTGCGAGCGTTTCCTCGCCCGCCTGCACGGTGAAGGTAGAGCTCCCCAAGTCAGTTACCGTCTGACAGACACCGCTGATAGCAATGCTGTCGCCAATCTTTAGATCTTCGAGTACCATGCCTGCTTCGACGACAACGTTAAAAATGTTCCTGCTGCGAACGGTTGAAACTATTTGCCCGACTTCCTCAATTAAACCCGTAAACACGGTTTCGTCCCCTCAGACAAGGTTGCATGAAAAGACTCGCGCACTTTTTCTTGCATGCACGGGTGGAAAACACTGATAAAGTACTACGAGTAAACAGGATAACCGCTAATAACGACATTGTCGCCGAACGTTTCTATTTCCATGTCGACGAGTGAAATTGCCTGCGCAAGGTTCTGAATACCCAGGTCGCCGACAGCATCGAGACCGGAACCGAGTATTCTGGGGCCGTAGGCAAAGAGTATCTTGTCGACCAGTTTACCCTGCAGAAGAGAGGTAGCAAGTCTTTTTCCCCCTTCGCAGAGAACGCTCGTCACCCCGCGTTTTCCCAGCAGGGACAGTATGTTATCGAGCGGTACAAGCCCGTTGGAGGAAGTGAATTCCCATACATCGATTTTCCTGTTTCTGAAAACAGCACGTTTATCAGTAGGTGCCTCGTTCGTTGTGGCGATTACCACATTTTTATCTGAGAACACCCGTTCCCTGCCGGACAGCCGCAGATGGGAATCAACCACCACGCGGAGGGGATTGCATCCCTCAACTTCTCGAACGGTGAGTTGCGGGTCATCGGCCTGTACCGTACCGACACCCACCATGACCGCATCCGACCATGCACGGAACTGGTGAACATATCGCTTCGTTTCCGGCCCGGTTATCCACTGACTGGAACCATCCGTCGCAGCTATTTTCCCGTCGAGCGTGACCGCAAGTTTCAGGGTCACAAACGGAAAGCTGTGCACAATAAATTTCAGGTACGTCTCATTCAGCTTTTTCGCTTCGGCTTCAAGGATGCCCGAGGTCGTTTCTATACCCTGCTCCGCGAGATATTTCAAGCCGCCACCGGTAACCTTTGGATTAACATCAAGCGTTGCGGCAACAACCCGTTTGATGCCGTACGCAATGATCGCCTCCGTACAGGGAGGTGTTTTACCGTGATGGTTGCATGGTTCCAAGGTAACGTAGAGTGTCGCGTTGCGGGTGTTTACGCCGGCATCCTCGAGGGCTACCACCTCTGCGTGTGCGCACCCCGATTGTTGGTGAAATCCCTGGCCAACGACGGAACCGTCACGGACGACGACCGCACCAACCATGGGATTTGGACTGGTCAGCCCGTGCCCCTTTTTCGCGAGGTCCAGTGCGAGTGACATGAAATGTGTATCGGATTCAAAAGTCATGATGTTGTTTGCATAACACGATTAAAAGTTTTAGTTTACTGAATATACCATAAATAGTGGAAATATTCAAGTTTTTCCCTTTTTTCGATTGCATGACGGTGCAACGGGCAACATAGTCGATGGCATGTCCGGTCAACGGCCGTTACTATTCACACTGGAGGTTTCTGTGAACAACAATCTCTCCATTGAGATAAAGGCCCGGATATACAATCATGATTCGATACGGGCATTTCTCAAGCGTCACCATGCGGATTATCGGGGTGAGGATCATCAAGTTGATACATATTTTACGGTACGGCAGGGAAAATTGAAGATTCGCGAGGGTACCATCGAGAACAGTCTCGTTCATTATGAGCGGCAGGAAATCAAAGGGCCAAAACGCTGTGAATACTCGATTGTTCATTTTAAACCGGGTGATCCGGTTTTGCAGCAACTGAAGAAGATGTTGGAAAGTGCGGTGGGAATTCTTGTTGTGGTAGAAAAAAAACGGGAAATCTATTTTCTTGATACTATTAAATTTCATCTTGATAGGGTCGATGGACTCGGAACATTTTTCGAAATCGAAGTGGGAAAATCTGAGTTATGCGATGAAGCAGGCCAATACGGGCAATGCAAGGAACTGCTCATGCAGCTCGATATCGGCGAGGAACACCTGCTAACCGGATCGTACAGCGATATGATGCTTGCGAAAAGTTAACATTTGCATGCACTCCAGAGGCTTATGTAAAAACATTGCACTTGCGTTTAGTATATGAAATCTATATATTTTATAAACTTAACGGATAATACTTGGGGGAAAATTTCTATGATAGAAAAAAGTGAAGTTACCGTTTACCGGGGACTCGAAGGCGTTGTTGCCGCAGAGACCGATATATCTTTTGTTGATGGGGAAAATGCGCAACTGTACTATAAGGGATTTAACATCAATGATATTGCGAAGCACTCCACTTCATACGCTGACATCGTCTATTTGATTCTATATGGCGAGCTTCCCATGAAACGGGAACTGAACAAGTTTCGCCGGAGACTCATATCGGAGATGCGGATTCCGACCCAGGTTTTAAAAATGATTGAATTCATGCCATTCTCAAGCCCTCCAATGGAGGTCTTGCGAACGGCGGTATCTGCACTGTCGTGCTATGATACTTATGCGGGTGATAATTCGATCGAAGCATGTGAACAAAAAGGGATCAGGCTCATCGCCCAGATACCGACACTTGTGGCACATCTCTACCGGATTCGTAATAACATGAACATCCTGTCCCCTGATCCCAAGATAAAAATGGCATCGAATATCCTGTATATGATGCATGGCAAGACACCGCCCGTGAAGTTTGTTCGCGCAATGGATCTTTTGTTGCTCCTGCATGCTGATCATGGATTGAATGCTTCGACGTTTGCGGCTCGAGTAACCGCTTCGACAGGATCGGATATCCATTCAGCGGTGACCTCGGCTATCGGAACACTCAAGGGTCCCCTGCACGGCGGCGCAAACGAGCGAGTCATGCATATGCTGAAAGACATCAAGGACCTCGATGAGGTTGAAGAATATATTGAAACGATGCTTGCAGAGGGGCAGCGTGTCATGGGATTCGGTCACCGTGTCTATAAAAAAGAAGACCCGCGTGCAAAACACCTGCGGAGAATCTCGGAAGATCTCTGTTCCTTGAAGGGCAACAGGAAGCTGTACGATATTTCACATCGAATTGAAAATATCGTACTCGAGAAGAAAGGTATCTTTCCAAACGTAGATTTCTATTCAGCAACGGTGCAGCATGCTCTCGATATACCGGAAGACTTTTATACCACAATCTTTGCTGCTTCAAGAATTTCCGGCTGGGTTGCGCATATCCTCGATCAGTATCGAAACAATCGGCTTATCCGGCCAACATCGAAATATACGGGCACCTATAATCGCAAGTTCATTCCGCTCGAAGAACGAACGAGAAGCAAGATTACTCACAGTTTGTAAGGTTCGTTCGCCCTCGTTTCTACCGGTTAAGTTGGTAGAGCATACGTTCAATATTATCAATATATTACTGAGATCGACACAGAGAAAAATGTGTTAAGAGTACGGCGAAACATACATTTATATTCCCATGAACAGAATATGCTTGCTCATGCAGTCACCCAGACGTGATTCAACGAGTAGTCTGTTGTAGTCTGTGATTTATTGACAGGAATACGGAAAAAAGGCTCTTTGAATCCATTCGTGGTTGAGAATATAAACGAGAAATGTGCGGATTGATTATCTATTACCTGAAGCAAAGTAAACAGAAAATAATGTGATTTGTATAATAATTCGTTACCCACATCGGTGAGAAAACGCTACTGAACTGAATAAGGGAAGGAAATGTCATGCTGTCAGATCTGGAAATTGCCCAGAAAGCTCACATGAAAAATATTGTTGAGATAGGGGAGATGATCGGTATTCATGAAAATGAACTTGAGACCTATGGCAAGTACAAGGCGAAGATATCGTTGGACGTGCTTGATAGATTTACAGATCGTCCCCAGGCAAAATACATCGATGTCACCGCCATTACACCGACTCCCTTGGGAGAGGGCAAAACGATCACGACTGTCGGTTTGACCCAGGCGCTCAACCGGGTGGGAAAATTAACCATCGGCTGTATACGTCAGCCCTCCATGGGGCCGACGTTCGGTATCAAGGGTGGTGCTGCAGGTGGAGGCTATTCCCAAGTGGTGCCCATGGAGGATTTCAATCTCCATCTCACGGGTGATATTCATGCTGTCGGAGTTGCCCACAACCTGCTCGCCGCCTTCATCGACAACCACCTCAGCAAGGGTAATGAGCTCAATATCGAGCCCTCGACAATCAGTTGGAACCGGGTGGTCGATATTTCCGACCGGGCTCTCCGTGACATCGTTATCGGGTTGGGTGGCAGGATCAACGGTATTCCGCGCCAGACCGGTTTTGATATCACCGTGGCGTCAGAGATCATGGCAGCTCTTGCGCTCACAACCAGTCTCAAAGATCTTCGCAAGCGACTTGGGAAAATTATCATCGGTTTGAATACCGATAAACGACCGGTCACGGCGGAAGACCTGAAATGCGCCGGTGCGATGACCGTACTGATGCGCGATGCGATCAAGCCGAATTTAATGCAAACCATCGAAAACAATCCCGTACTGGTTCATGCCGGTCCGTTTGCGAACATTGCCCACGGGAATTCTTCGATAATCGCCGATCTTATCGCCACACGCGCCGCAGAATATGTGGTGACAGAAAGCGGATTCGGTGCCGATATCGGGGCGGAAAAATTCATGGATATCAAGTGCAGGTATTCGGGGCTGAAACCTGATGCCGTGGTGATGGTCACAACCGTCCGGGCGCTGAAGAGTCATTCCGGCCGATTTAAAATTATTGCCGGAAAACCCCTCGACAAGGGTCTTATCGAAGAAAATCTGGATGCGGTACAAGAAGGTGCGGGTAATATGATCAAACAGATCGAGAACATACATCTATTCGGTCTTCCGGTTGTTGTCGCCATAAACCGCTTTACCGAAGACACCCAGCACGAGATCGATCTGGTTGAAAAAATTGCCATTGATGCCGGAGCTTTTGCAGCGGTCGAGAGCACCATGTGGGCTGATGGTGGACAGGGTGGAGTCGATCTTGCCCGTGCGGTTATCGAGGCCGCGGAAAGCCCCTCTGATTTCAGGTTTCTTTACCCTGATGAGATGTCAATCGAGAAAAAGATAGAGACTATCGCCACGAAAATATACGGTGCCTCTGGTGTGGAATATTCACCAAAAGCCAAGCGACAGATACGGCAGTTTACCGACCAGGGCTATGGACATCTCCCCATATGTATGGCAAAAACACACTTGTCGCTCTCCCATGATCCGAGCCTGAAAGGCCGTCCCGAGGGATTTGTCGTTCCGATTCGTGAGGCACGCATTTCAGCCGGTGCCGGATTTATCTATCCAATTCTCGGAGAAATGCGTACAATGCCTGGATTGCCGACTGTACCCGCCGGGACACAGATCGATATTGATGAGAATGGGCGCGTGGTCGGCCTGTTTTAAGTGGAAAAAAGTTTTAAGTATGTCCCGGGATATCGTCGAACGGGTGATATTAAACTACTTACCTGAGCGAGTTCAGATTATCATTTATAGAAGTGCAACATTCAGGAGGATACAACATGGCTAAAATCATTGATGGAAAAGCCATAGCAGCCGAAATGCAGGAGGAGATGAAGGCACAAGTCATCGAGCTCGGCGAAAAGGGAATATTTCCGGGACTTACCGCGATTCTCGTCGGCGAAGATCCCGCTTCTCAGTCGTATGTACGTGGCAAGGAGCGTGCCTGCGAACGTCTGGGTATTTACTCTGATGTCAGGCGTATTCCCGAATCGACGACAGAGAACGAACTTCTCGACCTTGTCGATGAGATGAACAATAACGACAGAATTCACGGCATACTCGTTCAGCTTCCCCTGCCGGACCATATCGATGAGGGGAAGGTGCTCTTACGGATTGATCCCGATAAGGATGTCGATGGATTTCATCCGGTCAATGTCGGCAAGATGGTTGTCGGACAGCCGGGTTTTCTTCCGTGTACGCCCCACGGGTGCAAGGTGCTTCTCGAACGGGCCGGTATAGAAACAAAAGGGAAACATCTTGTGATAGTCGGGCGTTCAAATATTGTGGGGAAACCACTGGCAAATATTATGGTCCAGAAGGAAAAGGGCGCAAACTGTATCGTGACAGTCTGTCATACCGCAGCGGACGATCTCGCATTCTATACCCGGCAGGCTGATATTCTCGTCGCCGCTGTCGGCAGGGCGAATGTCATCACTGCCGATATGGTACGGGACGGTGTTGTGGTACTGGACGTTGGGGTTAACCGCGTCGATGATCCGTCGGCCAAGCGTGGTTACCGGCTGGTTGGTGACGTTGATTTCGATACCGTTTCAGAGAAAGCGTCGGCGATTACGCCTGTTCCGGGCGGCGTCGGTCCCATGACAATTACGATGCTCATGTACAACACCATTGAGTCTGCTCTCCGCGCCCACAGTAGAAATTGAGAACAGCCACCGAGAACGGGGAGTATTTGAAAACCGGACGATCAGACAATTTCGGTTTAACCGATGAGTTCGAAGAAAAGGTACGTACGTTTTGTCGAACACATGCAATGTTTTCTGGCGGAAGCGTCCTTGTTGCATTATCGGGTGGGGGTGATTCGGTCGCACTGCTCCAGTTACTCGTGAGCTTAGGCGATGATCTTGGCATTACGATCGAAGCGGCTCACCTCAACCACGCTCTGAGAGAAGAAGAAGCAGATCGTGATGAGCTGTTCTGCAAGAATCTCTGTGCGGAACTCGATATACCGATAACGATTGAACGCCTGCGGGCCGGAGAAATCGAAGAAAGAAAGGGATCGGCAGAAACAGTCGCCCGTGAACTACGACAGGCTTTTTTACACCGCACCGCTTCGGACAGAAAGAGTACGAGAATTGCTACCGGCCATACCCTCGATGATCTGGCCGAAACGGTACTCCAGAGAATACTTCGCGGTACGGGGCCATCGGGTCTTTACGGGATCATGCCGGTTCGTGACAGTTTCTGGGTGCGTCCACTGTTATGCGTTACCCGGAGCGAAGTCCGGGACTACCTTCGGCTGGAGGGGATAAGCTACTGCGAGGATACGACAAACCTCGATCTGATCCATGTCCGAAACCGGATACGCCACGAACTCATGCCGTTTCTCCAGGATCGTTTTACCCCGCAGATCAGCACTGTTCTATCACGGCTGGCGGAACTAACGAGGATTCAGGAAACATACCTCGATGAAAAAGTCCACGAAGCCCTTGACTGCTGTGTGATTCACCAGGATGCGTATAAAATACTCCTTGATAAACAAGCGTTTTTAGGTTATCATAAAATGATACAACAGCGCGTGGTCAGGTGCTGTCTACAAATACTGGAAGGACGAGGCCGCGATGCCGATAGTGATGAAATCGCACGGATCCTCGATCTTTCCGTAAGCAAAAGCGGGACAATCGATGTGACGTCCCGGGTGAAATGCGGCGTGGAAGAATCATTCGCTTTTTTTGCGGTCAACATTGAGTGTTCCCCACATCCGCAGCCTCTGAAACTTTCTGGTGAAACGATGATTCCACTCGGAGGAGGAAGGATTGTTTCCCAAAAAGCTTCGGGAAGGGAAAAGGTTGACGGAAGGAGAAGTGTTTTCGTAGATCCGGAACTTATAAAAAAATATGGGAACATGACAGTCGGATTTGTTAAGCCGGGTGATACCATTACGCCGTTTGGAACGAAGAAGACGGTAAAGATAGTCAAATTATTTTCATCGATATCCCTTCCAAAGATTTTCCGAAATTTTGTGCCGATAGTACGTGCAGGCGCTGTACCACTCTGGATACCGGGATTAAAATCGTCAGAATCCTTACGGTTTGATCTGGAACGAACAAAGCCCGGCACCGTTATCTTGTTGACATTTGATAATGGAATCGAGTGGTTTTAATAAAGAACGCATAAGAGATTGATTGGAGGAAATCACTAAGTTATGAATCAAGATACTCAAAAGAGAAATGATAGTAAACAACCTTCGAAGAAGCCGCTCCTTTCCAGGCGCCCCAATAAGCGGGATCTCTTGAAGAAACGGCGACCTACAGGGCAGCCTTTACCATCTTCAGGTAAAGGAAAGAAGCAGGGTTGGCCGCTGGGACACAGGATCGCATTCATTTTTTTACTTGCTATTCTCGGGCTGTTTCTTTGGAAACAAATGAATTCCGAGAATGCGAACCATGTGAAAATCAGCTATACCCAGTTTAAATCGCTCCTTGTCGACAAAAAGGTGGAGAAGGTTCGTATTCGCAGTACTATCCTTTTCGCTGAGCTGTCGGAAACGTTGACACTTGGTGATGAAGGCCATAAAAGGCCGACAGACCGCATTACCGTTCAAATCGGCAACTATGACTTGGAGTTTGTCGATGAAATGGTTGCCCAGGGGATCGAGGTTACCATACAGCCGGAACGTACCTGGATGAACATGCTGGTCTCGACACTGCCGTGGATACTCATTTTTGCCGTCTGGCTGTTCATCCTGCGACAGATGCAGGGAGGTCCAAAAGGAGTATTTTCCTTCGGTAAATCAAAGGCAAAGCTCATGGCGGATGACCAGCAGCAGGTTACCTTTGCCGATGTCGCCGGTGTTGAGGAGGCAAAAGTCGAGCTCCAGGAGGTCATCGGCTTTCTAAAAGAACCGTTGAAATTTCAACGACTCGGCGGTAAAATTCCCAAGGGTGCACTCCTTGTCGGACCACCCGGGACAGGAAAAACGCTCCTCGCCCGGGCAGTTGCCGGGGAAGCCAGCGTCCCGTTCTTCAGCATGAGCGGGTCGGATTTTGTGGAGATGTTCGTCGGTGTCGGCGCCTCTCGTGTCCGTGATCTCTTCGATCAGGGAAAATCCAATGCACCCTGTATTATTTTCATCGATGAGATTGACGCAGTTGGCCGTCAGCGGGGAGCAGGAATTGGTGGTGGCCACGACGAGCGTGAGCAGACGCTCAATCAACTTCTCGTCGAGATGGATGGTTTCGAGTCCAATGAAGGGGTGATTTTGCTCGCAGCCACGAACCGGCCTGATGTCCTTGATCCGGCGCTTCTCAGGCCCGGCAGGTTCGACCGCGTAATTGTCGTCGACTGGCCGGATGTCAAGGCACGGGAAGAGATATTGAAGGTGCACGTAAAAAAGATAAAGGTAAGCCGAAAATTCGATTTGAGCAGCATTGCGCGCGGTACGCCGGGGATGACAGGTGCCGATCTTGCAAACGTTGTTAACGAGGCGGCTTTGCTTGCAGCACGACTGAACCGTAACAGTGTATCGATGGTGGATTTTGAGGAGGCGAAGGACAAGGTGATGATGGGTACAGCCCGAAAGACCCTTGTCATCACCGAAGAAGAAAAACGTCTGATAGCGTATCACGAAGCAGGACATGTTCTCGTGTCAAAAAATATTGAAGGTGCCGATCCGGTACACAAAGTATCGATCATCGCACGCGGCAGAGCGCTCGGTTTAACCCATTTTCTTCCGGCGGATGAAAAGCATAACTGGTCGTACAATTATTGTATGGGAAAACTCGCGGTTCTCCTCGGCGGGAGAGCTGCGGAAATAATCAAGTTCGGCGATATTACGAACGGCGCCGCAAATGACATCGAAAACGCCACAAACATGTCACGCAAGATGATTTGTGAGTGGGGAATGAGCAAGCGAATTGGACCACTCACCTTCGGTAAAAAAGAAAGCGAAGTTTTTCTCGGCCGTGAAATCGCAACTCATAAAGATTATTCTGAAGAAACGGCGATAGCTATCGATCAGGAAATACGAAAACTGGTCGAAACATCACAGCAGCGTGCAGAATCTATCATTAGGGAGAACCTGAACAAACTTGAAGCGCTCACAGCCGAATTGTTGAAACGAGAAATTCTCGCCGGGGATGAGGTCGACAGAATCCTAAACGGCAGGGCATCTGACGGAAAAGCCAAGACATCGAGGCACAGACGTCCTTACAATCGAAGACAGAAGAGGTATACCCAGACGCGAGAGGAAAAAGCACCCGAAAAACCCCGTGCTGTTGCCGCTCCCGAAAACACCGGGAAAACTTCAGCTGCGATAGCACATACCGTAACTCCGGTGCAAACAACTGAAAAATCGACGGTAGAAAACAAGCCGGTAGTCGACAAAACAACCGATTCGCAAGAAAAGAAACAAACGCCTGTCAGCACTGAGCGTAAAGATAAGAATGACAAAAAATCAGACAATGACAAGACTGATTCGAATACCCGGCTTCGCAGAAAAAAAATGGTGCATCTCAAGATTGGCGGGAGACGCAAAACAATAAGAAAAGCACCGGCTCAGAAAATTCGTCATATTAATTAAACGAGCGGCCGGGAAGTATTCGCGCAATCCCGAAGAACGGCCTGTTACATCAGGGAGTTGCTTTTGTGTCATGTTCCTGCAAACCACATCATGCATGCGTGGCGGCGGCAATATACCTTGTCGTAACCGGTATATGCGGGTGAGGGGAGCATACAAACGGCTGAAATCGACATGAAAACACCCGTGTTGAATGAAATTCTGAAAGGTAATAAACGTCCTCTTGTCATGGGGATTCTGAATGTTACACCCGATTCGTTTTACGACGGTGGCAAGTATGTAAAGCGCGACGAGGCGGTTGGGTGCGTAGTTGAAATGGCGAAAAATGGCGCGGACATCATCGATATCGGTGGTGAATCGTCCCGCCCGGGGGCGCAACCGGTCAGTGAAGAAGAAGAGCTTTCTCGGGTAATTCCTGTTATTGAAGGCGTTCGTTCCAAGATAACGCTCCCTATTTCAATCGATACTTACAAGGCCGGCGTTGCCGTACGTGCGCTGGAAGCAGGCGCTTCGATCGTTAATGACATTTCCGCGATGCGATTCGACGAGGCGATGGTGGGGGTGGTCAGAGATTCCGGTGCCTGGGTGGTTCTCATGCACATGATCGGCACTCCCCGCACCATGCAAAATGAGCCGCACTATGATAATGTGGTTGATGATATCATTCAATTCTTACATGAACGAATAGAATGTGCTGTTCAAGGCGGAATCCCGCGCGACCGCATCATCGTCGATCCTGGCATAGGTTTCGGCAAAACCCTGGAGCACAATCTTGAAATCCTGAGAAGAATCGACCGATTCACCGACCTTGGATGCCCCGTTATGGTCGGTGCGTCGCGAAAGAGCATGATCGAGAAAATTACCAGTTCCGCTCCGGACGACAGAATTTGGGGCACAGCCGCAATTACCGCCCACTGTGTGTTGAAAGGTATCGCAATTCACCGGGTTCACGATGTCGCGGCCATTCGACAGGTGTGCGATGTCGCGGCGGCTATCAGGGGAAACCCATGGGAATAAGAATCGGTTTCTTTCCGATCAGTATCATCGATATTGTCGATATTGTGCTCGTTTCCCTGATTTTTTATGGGATATACCTCAGAATACGCGACACCCGCGCCATGCAACTCATCATTGGCCTCTTTGTACTCGTTGCCGCGTCTCTTATTGCCGGCTGGTCGAATCTCAGGGCACTCGAAGAGCTTATCAATTTTTTTAAAAGTGTCTGGCTGATTAGCCTGGTCGTTATTTTTGCACCGGAACTTCGGCGTCTGCTCATACAAATCGGCTCATGGCGATCGATCGGTTTTTTATCCAGCCAAACGGGTAAGGAAGCAATCAACGAAGTCGTTACATCGGCACGGATACTCTCGGAAAAGAATTATGGTGCCCTGATCGTCATGACACGAGATACGCAACTCGGTGTCGTTGTCGATAGTGGAACGTTACTAAATGCTCAGGTGTCCTACCAACTCCTTGTCACCATCTTTACACCAACTTCCCCCCTGCATGATCTCGCTGTTATCATCCGGAACGACCGTATTGCCGCTGCAAACTGCCTTCTACCGGTCTCAGAATCCACAGAAATTGACCGCACTCTCGGCTCACGTCACCGTGCCGCCTTGGGAATCTCCGAGGAAACCGATGCCATCTCAGTGGTGGTGAGTGAAGAGACGAGAGCGATATCACTTGCAGTCGATGGCAAGCTCATCCGCAACCTGTCTCCCGCTGAACTACGAACACATCTTATCTCATTAACGGGCTGAGGCATAGATTTGACTGTCCGGGAAAAAGCACCTGCAAAAATTAATATCGGTCTCAAGATTACGGGGAAACGGATCGATGGCTATCATGATATTCTTTCAATCTTTCAAAACATCGACCTCTGTGACGAACTCGAGATCAGTTCTGAACATGGCAAAACGACCATGCAGTGTTCATCGCCTGACATTCCAACGGGGCCTGATAACCTGGTTATGAAAGCGGAATTGATGCTCAGAAAACGCTGTCCTGACCTGCCTCCCGTGCACTTCATGTTGGAGAAGAACATTCCGGTTGGAGCAGGTCTTGGCGGGGGTTCTTCCGATGCCGGTGCCGCCCTGCGGGGGTTGCGAACGTATCACCATCTTTCCATCACCGACGATATCCTGCGCGAGGTTTCTCTTGAAATTGGTTCCGATGTACCTTTCATGGTTTCCGGTGGTACCGCTATAGTGAGCGGTCGGGGAGAAGTTATATCGCTGGTTGAATGGCCCTTTGATTTTACGTATATTCTCGTCTATCCCGGTTTTGAGGTTTCCACGAAGTGGGCATACGGTCGCCTGGGCAAGATAAATCCTGACGTTGCTGCCTACCGCGAAAGTATCAACCGGCTGCGCTCAAACACCTCACTTGAAGCTGCCGTATTCTCCGATGGACTTGAAAACGACTTTGAACCGGTTGTTTTTTCTGAATACTCTGTGCTCAGAGAAATCAAGGAAATCATGGAGGATTGCGGTGCCCTCAAGGGACTTCTTTCCGGTAGTGGTTCAACGATGATCGGGATATTCACCGATGCGGGAAAGGCCCGGGTGTGCGTATCATTTCTACGGAAACACCAGTGGGAAACCAGGATTGCACACGCATACTGCTGTGTAAAAAAATAATATATAATGGACTATACTACAGGAGTTTAATATGTACACGCTCGGATTTGATGTTGGCAGCTCTTCCCTGAAGGCAACCTTGCTCGATGTTGAAACCGGCACTGTGATCGCATCGGCACTCTCGCCAGAAACAGAACTCGAGATCATTGCGAAAAAGCCTGGCTGGGCTGAACAGTACCCCGAAGTCTGGTGGGAACACGCAAAACGAGCGACAGCAAAGATTTTATCCGGGGGAATTCCTGCGGCCGACATTGGGGCGATCGGGATATCATACCAGATGCACGGTCTCGTGATTGTCGATAGAGACCATAAAGTGCTCAGGCCTTCCATTATATGGTGTGACAGCAGGGCGGTTGAAATTGGTGAAGAGGCGTTCCGCGAGCTCGGCGAAGAGAACTGCCTCAAACAGTTCCTGAATTCACCGGGTAATTTTACCGCGTCAAAGCTGAAATGGGTCAAGGATAACGAACCGGAAATCTATCGGAAAATTTACCGGGTGATGCTCCCCGGGGATTACATCGCCCTCAAGATGACGGGGAAAGTCACGACTACGCCTTCCGGCCTGTCCGAGGGTATCATGTGGAATTACCAAAGAAAAGGACGTGCTGATGAGGTACTTTCATACTATGGGATTTCACCGGAACTGATTCCCGAGGTGGTTCCAACCTTCGCGGTACAGGGAGAACTGACGACCACGGCTGCAGAAGAACTCGGCTTGAAAGCGGGAACAAAAATTGCTTACCGGGCTGGCGACCAGCCGAACAATGCACTCTCACTGAACGTACTCAATCCGGGAGAGATAGCCGCAACAGCGGGCACTTCTGGTGTTGTGTACGGTGTGACCGATACGGCAAACTATGATCCGCTATCACGGGTCAATACGTTCGTCCATGTCAACCATACCGTACAGGATCCCCGTTATGGCGTTCTCATGTGCGTCAACGGAACCGGTATACTCAACAGCTGGCTGAAGCACACGATCATGGGTGAAAACCTCGCCGGAGAGGCGTACGATGCCATGAATGAACGTGCGGCAAGCATACCGGTGGGTTCCGATGGGCTTGTGATCATTCCCTATGGAAATGGTGCGGAAAGAACGCTGGAAAACCGTGATATCAAGGGATCCCTCCACGGGTTGAACTTTAATACCCATTCGCGTGGACACCTTTTCCGAGCGGCACAAGAGGGAATCGTCTTCGCGCTCAACTACGGTCTCGGTGTTATGAGAGACATGGGAGTCGCGGTTGACAAGGTACGAGCCGGGCATGCGAACATGTTTTTGAGTCCCGTGTTCAGGGAGGCGTTCGCCACGGTGACCAAGGCGACCGTTGAACTCTACAACACCGACGGTTCCCAGGGAGCTGCGCGCGGAGCCGGGATTGGCGTCGGTTTCTACCAAACGCCCGCAGATGCCTTTGCCGGGTTGAAAACCACCATGGTAATAGAACCGAACAAGTCATTGCTGACACCCTATGAACAGGCGTACGAACAATGGTTAGATGTCCTCAAATCACTACTACCAGCGCAGAAGGGAGAATAATATATGTCTGATAAAAAATCATACCATAGTGTGTGCAGGTGGACCTTCAATCCGGGGAAAGGCGGTTTTGTGCCCGGAGGTATGCGACCGGAATGGAACGGGGAAAACCTTGACACGGTGGGTATGATCGAACTGGTAAAGCGTGAAATCGCACCGCGGATGCCCGACAACGTAGTCTTGGGGCTTGAAGTTCACTACAATAACGAGATTGACGAGGAGACCGCTCCGGTCATTGCGGATGCCCTCGTGGCGAATGGGATGTATCTTGCCATGATTACCCCGGGTGCCCATGTACACTGGGGCTATGGTGGTATTGCATCGCTCGATCCCGCAGAACGGAAGGCGGCTGAAGAATTTGGCCAGAGAACGGTCGATTTGGGGTATGATGTCATGAAAAAATCATGGCACAGTGATCCCGGGCTCGCACCGTCGATGATACTGTGGAACGGTTCCTTCGGTTACGATATTGCCACGGTTGGTATTAAAAGTATGTACCAGAACCTGAAAGAAAGTGTTGCCGGACTCTGCAGGCACGAAGCTGAAAAGGGCGGAGAATTCTATATCGGTTTCGAACCAAAACCAAATGAAGGCCATCCCGCCATGCTCATACCAACCGTAGCAAGCGCCCTCTTGTTCTGGCGTAAGCTGGAAGATGAATTCGGAATCCCGCGTGAGAAAAAAGGAGTCAATAAGGAATTTGGCCACTCTGAAATGATCGGTCTCGACCATGTGTATGACACTGTTGAGGAACTGGACAACGATGCCATGGTGCACATGCATCTCAACAGCCAGGGGTATAATGACGGTATCATACTTGGTGGCCCGGGAAAGTACGATATCGATCATGGTGCGCGGGTGAACGGTATGAACATCGCCATTGCCGGGCTTGTTGAAGAGGCGGGATTCAACCGCTGGAAAGGTCACGACATGCAGCCCCGGGCATACGACAACGTCCGGCAGGGAATCGATCGCGTGATCAGGAGTATTCTGAGCTGGGAAGCCTGCGATCTCGCCTCGCATGAGGTGGATACCGATGAGCTTCTCACCCTTCTCAGCGCACGTGAAACCGCACGAGTGGAAGACATGATGCGAAATGCCCTGGTGAGCGCTCAGCATCATTTCAATGAGCTATATGCATCGTGAGCACCACCGGTCAACGCTGTGAAAAAGAGAATAAACATACTTTTTCACAACGTCTATGGTGCCGGCATAGTGTAAAAAAAAAGCGCAACCTGAAGTGGTTGCGCTTTTTTTAACGTTGAAATGCAGTTAAATATCGTAATACATTGCAAATTCCCAGGGATGGGGACGCATCCGGAGAGCGGTGATTTCATTTTCACGCTTGTACTTGATCCATGTCTTTACAACATCCTCGGTGAAAACATCACCCTTGAGGAGGAATTCGTAATCGTTCTCAAGCTCGTCGATCGCATCCTCGAGCGAAGCGGGCATAACAGGAACATTCGCCAGTTCTTCCGGTGGCAGATCGTAAATATCCTTATCCAGGGGATCGCCCGGATCGATCTTGTTCTGTATGCCGTCCAGACCGGCCATAAGCATAGCAGAAAACGCTAGGTAGGGATTACAACTCGGATCGGGATAGCGTACTTCAACCCGTTTCGCCTTGGGACTCATCGAATACATGGGGAACCGGATCGCTGCAGAGCGGTTTCGCTGTGAATACGCGAGGTTAACCGGCGCTTCGAAACCGGGGACGAGCCGGCGGTACGAATTGGTTGTCGGATTGGTGAATGCCGCAAGTGACCGTGAATGTTTCAAAATACCACCCACGTAGTACATGGCGGTTTCACTCATTCCCGCGTAACCGGAACCGGCAAACGTGTTCGTTTCTCCTTTCCAGAGCGACTGATGGGTATGCATCCCGGTGCCGTTATCATTAAACAACGGTTTGGGCATAAAGGTGAGCGTTTTGCCATTTCTCAGGGCAACATTCCTCAAAATATACTTGTACAGGTTTGAAGAATCCGCCGTGGTGACCAGCGTATTGAATCGTAGATCGATCTCACCCTGTCCGCCGGTTGCAACTTCATGATGCTGGGCTTCAACTTCCAGACCGCAGGCAATGAGAACTTGAACCATTTCCTCACGGATATCCTGTTGGGAGTCAGTTGGCGAAACGGGAAAGTATCCCTCCTTGTAGCGCGGTTTGTAGCCGAGGTTCGGATTTTCAACGCGTCCCGAATTCCAGCGCCCTTCGACACTATCGACATGATAGTATGCTTCGTGTTCGTTCTGATCAAACCGGACATCGTCAAATATGAAGAACTCGAGTTCAGGTCCAAAGAAGGCTTGATCGGCGATACCAGTAGATTTGAGATACAATTCGGCTTTTTTCGATACATTTCGCGGACAACGCGTGTACCGTTCACGGGTGATTGGGTCGACAATATCACAGATCATGCTGAGAGTTTTGTATTTCATGAAAGGATCGATGAACGTCGTTGTCGAATCAGGAATAACGAGCATATCAGATTCGTTAATCGAACGCCATCCCCTGATGGAAGAACCATCAAATCCGAATCCGTCCTTGAATGAATCGAGTGTAAGCTCAGAGACGGGAACAGAAAAATGTTGCCACAATCCAGGGAAATCCATGAATTTCAAATCAATGGAAACAACATCTTCTTTCTTGATCAGATCGAAAACTTCCTTTGGTGTCAGTACCATGTTTACCTCCATGATAATATGTTGAGGGTGATAATAACGGTAATATAACGAGTTATTCGCAAATACAATGCCAAAAGAGGGAGAAAATGTATGTTATTGATATTACAATATGATGCGTGGATTATCAAATTTTATATTTCGCGTGGGCTGCGCAGGAAAGTAGAGCAACGTGATCAAATATTGAGCAGTTGTGGAAAAATTATAGAAACTCCTCATTTTTTTTGTTTCTGCCTTAAAAAAGGTCGATAGATTAGATGATAGAGAGGACGGGGGAATTTGGGGAGAATTATAAAAAACAGACAACGTAATTGACACTCAGGAAAAAAACATGTATATTAGCTTTTTATCATAACGTTATCTTAGACAGATTTTGACGACGAGTAGATACCATTCTCTTTTCATATAACCAACCAGCAATACGGGAGATAGCAAAAAGATGTTGAGAAAGCATAAACGATTGACCCGGAAGGAACTGAAACAGGACCCGCTCGTAATCTTCGCTGCCCAGACATTTGATTATCTTCGTACCGAATGGATCAAGATTGTCAGCTGTGTTGTCGGTGTCGCACTTGTTATTTCGGTTACTTATTTCGTGGTGCAGGGGAAAAAGAAATCGGAAATCAACGCCTTTGATCTCGCATTAACTGCGTTATCGAGCAATGCGCCGGAAGCACTCGATTTAATGGATACCTACGTAGCAAAATATTCGAAATCAAAGAATGCACCCTGGATGTTACTCCAACTCGGAAATCACTATTTTGCCGAGAAAGATTACATAATGGCAGAAAAGTATTACCTGACTTTCGTTGATGGATCCAATAACAACCAAGTTTTTGATTTCAACGCGTATAACGGACTTGGCGCTGTCTATGAAGAAACGGGTGATTTTATTAAAGCAGGGGAGATTTACGAGAAGTATGCATCCCGCTACCGGAACTCGGCTTTTACTTCCATGATGTATCTCAATGCAGGTAAAGCATATGTGTTGGCCGGCAGAGCAGAAGATGCCCTGCGTAATTTTAATAAGATAATTCAACAATACGGGGATTCAACAGAGAAGCAGGAAGCCTTATTCTACTCTGAAATGTTGAATACCAGTTCATAAGACGCCTATATTCAGGAAGAATAACATATACCTGTGGGAAATACTTTGAGAGGAACTTTTACCCGCAGGTCTTTGGCGCTGAAAGAACTCCCGCGCAGTAAATAATATATACTACTAATAAATAGGCACATACATTATCAATGGAACAATAAAGAGGTGCGATTCGTACCGGCGTTTCCCTAAAAAAGACCTGTTAAACTCCCACCAGACAAATACTCCGAAATGTATCCAAGCTATCTTTCTTTACTCGAAAACGGCGAACTTCAAAAACGTCTCGCGCTACTTAAAGCACACTATCACCATTGTCAACTCTGCCCGCATACCTGTGGTGTCAACAGGGTAGAGGGAGAGTTCGGTATATGCAAGTCCGGGCCGACACCAGTTGTTGCAAGTTATAACGTGCACCATGGTGAAGAACCACCGATTAGCGGCACAAGGGGATCAGGAACGATATTTCTGAGCGGATGTTCGGGACGATGTATTTTTTGCCAGAACTATCCGATCAGCCAGATCGGAACCGGAAGCGTAGAGAACGAGGAACGGCTTGCGGACATGATGCTTGATCTCCAGGTTCGCGGATGTCATAATATTAACCTGGTCACACCAACCCATTTTCTTCCATCTATTGTCGGGGCGCTATTAATCAGTGCCGCGAAAGGACTAATGATTCCATTAGTATACAATACCGGAGGCTATGAGAGGGTTGAAATCCTGCGTCTTCTCAAAGGAATTGTTGACATCTATCTTCCGGATGCCAAATATGGGAATAACGAAAACGCGAAAGATTTATCGGGATTTAAAAACTATGTTACCTATAATCGGGCAGCTCTCCGGGAAATGTACCGGCAGGTTGGTAATCTGATCATCGAAAACGGTATTGCCAAAAAGGGATTGCTCGTCCGCCACCTCATACTGCCGGAAAACATATCAGGTACTGTTGATGTCATGAAATTTTTATCCGAAGATATATCACCTGATGTTTATGTCAGCCTCATGGATCAATATTTCCCGGCATACAAGGCATTACAACACGCCTCACTGTCACGGAGGATCACGAAAAGTGAATATACCAACGCAATAAACTCCTTTTATGTGCGCAGACTCCATCGTGGATGGATACAGAATCACATCTCTTGAAATTATTGGTGAATGGGACTTTTTCTAACAATGAGTATACACAACACTTTTTGCATAAATCACCTTATTTTACACGAAATAATAGTATAATTTTATAAAAAGAAGTATTATATTAAAAGTTGTCTTTACACCATTTATTTTACTACTGGCAACGGTAATTTCATTTATTCAAAATACTTTCAATCCTTAGGAGGTAGTAATGGCAGATGAGAAAAAACCTCAATTCTCTGAAGAAGAAAAGATTGCGCGAAAAATTAAGCTTCGACGAATTATTTCAAACGTGCTCATTATCATTGCGGCAATATCCGTAATTATATTCATAGTTATGGCATATTTGACCAAGGGAAACATTGATACCCAGACGACGTTCGATACAAACGAACTGAGAAGCAAGCTTCGGAATGTTATATCGCTTGAAATTAAGTATTTTGCCGAAAGCGGAAAATTCGCTCCCATCCCATACATGGGTCTTTGCAAGGAAATTCCCCGGTATAATCCGAACATCAACAGTAACTTCAAATACAAGTTCGATGTTAAAACCGGTATGGTCACCGGTATTGAAAGAGATGCATCCCATGATGTTAACGATGACAGCGATGGAAGAGATGGTCTCACCCTGAATGTTTTCTGGGAAGCCGGAAAAACTGAAGATAGCGACTTTTTCTGGACAGACGAAGAAATCGAAGATTTCAAAATTCGTCAGACTTCTCAGGGTGAATTACAACCGAAAATGCGTGAAGCGATACAAGCCGCGAAAAAGAAATAACGTGCCGTATGACAATTGTGCACACACATTCAAGGGGGTATGATTCCATACCCCCAGTTTATTGCGATGAATGTGAAGATACAATTAGTACAAGTGAGCGGTTGCTATTCGATGATAGTAGTACATAATTAAATTATGCACTTAGACGGTTAAGGTATCACGAACAACAATAGCACATGCATTTGATACCAACCCCTTAACACCCGAACGTATCATGTGCTATGAGGCCCTGAAAGGTATTTTCCCATTTATTTTGTAGTGGACAGATACTGTGGAAGACGTGGTCAAATATTTACTCATTGCCCTTATCGCCGGTGGAGCGATACCGATAATTATTTCTTATCTGACAAAGAAAAAACGAAGGAATAAATAAGATAAGAACTCCATTTTCATTTTATACCGGCTCTGATCAGTATAGTATGAACCATGTCCGGATTCAGCCGGATCCCGAGAGTTTCAGCTTCTCGAACGTATGATACAGACTTTTGAAAATCACCGGCTAAATAAGCTGCTAGTGCAAGATTATTTAAGAGCACCTGCTTGTTTCCATTGAGGAGCATTGCTTTTTCAAAATAGTGGATGGCAGCGGTGAAATTATCCCTGGCGAGCATCAGACTCCCCATGCTACGATACAGCAGGGGAGTATCGGGAAAGAGGGAAAGCGCGTCGTTCAACGTTCGTTCGGCTTCATCCAACCTGCCCATTTTCATTAAAACAGATGCATAATCGAACCGGCATATCGGATTTCCTGGCGAAACCTCCATTGACCGCGCATAGTACCTCAGCGATTCTTCATGTCGTCCCTGCGAGTATAGTGACTTACCAAGTCCCGATAATCCCTCAAAAAAATCCGGATAAATTTCAAGGGCCCTGCGATAGTATCCTTCCGCCTTTGAATACTGACTCTTGTGTGAATAAAAATTACCCATGTTAAAGAGTAATTTTATGTTGTTCGGGCAAAATTTCAAGTCAGCTTCGGTCAGCGTTGCATCATCAAACCAATCATGGTTTCTTATGACTGTCTTGATAGTATACGTGGAAAGGAGCATAATAAGCACTGAATAACCGAAATAACGCCTTTTATGAATCAGCCAGGCAAAGAATGTACCGGATGCCAGAGCAAAACCCGCCGAGGGAATGTACAAGAATCGTTCGCCCATGATAGTACCAATTGAGAATAGTATATTTGATACTATAAAGTACGGGAACAAGAATAACGACACCGCAATGAGGTAGACGGGGCTTTTTTTCCTGAACAAGAGGGAAAGAATGATAACTGCCATGAATAACGCGATACCCGCAAGTGGCATTGGATGCCAGATGGTTTCAATGAGCGGAATAGAATTATATGAATAATCGGAACAGAGATAACGAGGATAACATAAGATTGCCAGATACCGAAAAAATATACTGAAAGCATTCACTATCCGTGTGTAAACCGCTACGTGCGCTAGCGGATTATTGTAGAACAAGGGATCGTTACCAGTCGCAGTTTCGCCCAGAACGAGAATTCGAACGAAGAGATACGCAATTACTACGGACAATATAACACTATATTTCCAGAGCCTGTGTCGCTCATTTAATGAACGATTCATAGCAAAATCAATCCCGATCACAATAACGGGCAGCATAACCGCCGTTTCCTTTGAGATGAGCGCCAGAACATATATTGGTGCTGCGATAAAAAGTAGTAGAAAAGAAAAGTTTTTTTCGAATTTTTCGAGAAACACCAACGAGAGAAAGAGAAAAAAAGCACACAGCAACTCGGGACGTCCTGCAATATTTGCCACGACTTCGGTATGAACCGGGTGCACGATAAAAATTATTGCGGCACAGAGACCGATAAGAACATTTCCGGTAAGCATCAGGATCAGGATGAAAAAAAGCGAAATGTTTGCGGCATTAAGGACGACATTGAAAAGATGGAACGGGAACGGATTGATAGTACCTGAGCGTGCCGTAAGAGCAAAGGTTAGCATTACGAGAGGACGGTAGAGACCATCACGGGGGTTACCGGCTCCATAACGATAATTCGTCGAAAAAATTTCCCTGAGTGTCGTACCGTTTCGAATCAAGGTGTTTTCAGTAATTAATCCCTTATCGTCAAAGACAAATTTATTCGAGAGTGTATTAAAATTAATAAAAAATGCAGCCCCAAAGAGGAGAAAACTAATAGAAATAATCGATAGAAATGTTTTCTTGCTTCTTAGTTTATTATTCAAAGACATAGAAGTAACCAGTAGACAAAAGAGGATACAGACAGCGACTCATATGTGCGCATAAACATTCTTATGTAAACTATTGTCTGTGTAGAGTATTTCACTATTCAAAATGAAACTGAAACTTATCCTCCTATCTCAATTAGTATGTGGCATATCAGGGATATATTCTTTCGAGCATCCGGGGAAATGGTATTGTTTCCCGTACATGTTTCAGTCCACAGAGCCATGCAACGGTTCTCTCTATTCCTATACCGAAGCCACCATGAGGAACAGATCCATACTGTCTAAGTTCGAGATACCATTTAAAGTCTTCTTCATTTAAATTATGTTTCTGTATTTTATTTCTGAGCGTCTGGTAGTCATCGTCACGCTGTCCTCCGCCGATAATTTCTCCGTAACCCTCCGGGGCTAGCATATCGACACATAATGCAACGTCCGACCGTTCGGGATCGTTTTTCATGTAGAAAGCCTTACATGCTGCAGGATAACGATGGATAAGCACGGGTTTTTGAAAGGTGTTTGAAATAATCGTTTCATCTTCTGCGCCAAGGTCATCACCCCATTCAATATTTGATTTATTATCATGAAGCAAGTTTATAGCGTCATCATAAGACAATAGATGAAAGGGACAAGATATGTCTTTAAGTTTTTGTATATCTCGATCGAGAAGACGTAATTCCATCTCATGTTTCTCGACAACTCTGTTAATAATGTACGCGACAAAATTTTGAGCCAATTCCATAATCATTTCGAGATCGAAAAAAGCTGCTTCTGGCTCAATCATCCAGAATTCTGTTAAATGACGTCGTGTCTTTGATTTCTCTGCTCGAAAAGTAGGTCCGCATGAATATACCCGTCCTAACGCCATTGCTCCCGCTTCATTATAGAGTTGACCGCTCTGAGTTAAGTACGCGATGGTATCAAAATACTTTGTTTCAAACAGCGTGGAAGTGCCTTCACAAGATACAGGAGTTAAGATCGGAGGATCAAATAATATAAAGCCTTGACTATCAAGGAATTCATGTGATGATTTAATAATTGTTGATCGTATTTTTAATATAGCTTCCTGGCGTGATGATCGTAACCATAGATGACGGTTTTCTAGGAGAAAAGCAACACCATGTTCCTTCTCGGAAATAGGATATTCCACTTCAGGTTGATGTAATACGTCAATTTGTGACACGCTCATTTCATATCCTTTTGCCGATCGCTCATCGCGTCTAATGACACCATAAACAATCAGCGATGTTTCAAGTGTTAATCTTTTTGCGCTTTCAAAACAATTTTCACTAACGTCACCTTTAAAAGTGACACACTGAATTGTTCCTGATCCATCTCTGACTTCAAAAAATACTAATTTCCCACTCGGGCGGATATGTGTGATCCATCCCTTAATTTGCACTTTTTTGTTTTCACGTTCTGTCGCATTTCCTATTAAAATATAGTCCATCGTTCCCCCCCGTTAGTTGTCAGACAACCTTATTAGTATGAAGAAAAAATATTATTATTGTGTAATATTATTATATGATTAAAAATGACTTATATAAATTAACATTTTTCCCAGTAAAAATGATAATTATATAAATTCTTTTGATCAATATATACTTCTTTTTTATACCACTCAAAGTTTTTTGATTAACAAAGTACGACGAAAAAATAGTTCGAAGACATCCATAAGAGAGTTTTCTACTATATACTCCCGTTAATTTGTATATTTTCTAATTAGCGCGATAATATTTCATGAATATCTTTCTTATAAGTTGCCATAAGATTACAACTTCATGACAATACTGTAATCATTCTTCTTCACTGAAAGAATTTAATACGACAAAGTTGATATGAGATTATTACCTTCTTTGCTAAGTGAAAATTGAGATAATGTGGAAATTTCTCGGTCAATACGTAATAACTGTAATCGAAACTGAAACTGATCCAAGTTTGAAATATATGTTACCTGATGATAAAAAATCAATCACTTTGTCTCGATTTATTTTGTCGAAATACAACAGTCTATCATCATAGTCAGTTGTCAGACAAGTCTTGTTTGTATCTCTCAACAATAAATAGCATATATATATGATAACAAATAGCATATAAACAATAGAAGATTTTTATGTTATATGAACACTTTCAGGCAACAGAACTGTCAGGTTAACGACAACCGTAAAATTACAGCTGTGAATAACCATTCCACATTAATAGAATATATCACGGTCAACAATGCTGTTGTTGCAGGGTATCTCCTAACAAAGGATGTGGAATCTGGCAACACGGTTTTTGCTTAGTTGCACTTGCCTACCAGTACCAATTTAAAAATAAAGCACAATATGACGCTCTTACCTCGTCATGAGTATAATATACATATGTGGGCTAAATCAAAAAATATTTTATCGTGTTAAATTGAACGTCATAATATTTCGCAATAAACTATCATGCAGACATAGTAACGCGTTACTTTTAACGCGATAATATATCAATTAAAAAGAAAGCATAATGATTTATTAATACATTTAATATATTTTGTAATATATTGCACAAGAATGTATTTCAAATATTATTTAATAATAAATATAAAATAAATGTTGTAATATATTATATTACAAAAAGAAACATAATTCTTAAATACTATAGGCAAAATCCTTCCATGTTACAGTCACGACATGTTTTTTCATGTCGCTTAAAAAAAAACCTAATACAGCGTCAAGCGACGTATTTATCTTGCCTCTTATATGCTCTATATCTCGGAGGATACTCCGTTCACTTGTAATCAGATGGCGTACGTAAGTTTTTTACCCTTTACATAACAAACGGCGGTATCGCGTGCTTTATATGTCCGTTATTCTGTTAAGCGCTGTGTACTGCACGATATGTACAAAAAAAAGGAGTGTGCACATAAGATAGTGCTCACTCCCCTACTCGGCAAAGATAAAATGAGTTTATTTTTTACATTTTTTCCAATTCTTTTAGAACTGCCTTACGACTGCATTTTACCTTACCCTGGTCATCGACTCCGATTACTTTTACATCGATGATATCGCCTAAATTTACCACATCCTCAGTTTTGTTGACCCGTTTGAGGTCAAGTTCAGAGATGTGAACAAGGGCTTCCTTACCAGGTAGTATTTCGACAAAAGCACCGAACTTGGTGATCCGCTTAACCGTACCTTTATAGTTTTGTCCTATCTCAGGATCTTCGACGATTGAAGAGATCATATCGTAGGCGGCTTTCCCCGATTCCGTATCAGTAGCGGAAATCTGTATCTTACCGTCATCATCGATATTAATGGTGGTACCGGTTACTTCCTGAATACCCTTGATAATCTTACCACCCTGACCAATAACCGCACCGATTTTATCCACATTGATCTTCATCTGAATGATGCTCGGAGCGTATTTCGAAATGTTTTCATGGGGCTCAGATATGGTTTCATTCATGATGTCAAGGATCTTGTGACGGGCGATTTTTGCCTTGGAAAGCGCCTCCTCCATGATCGTAGTCGTGATACCATCGATTTTGATATCCATCTGGAATGCGGTAATGCCATCTTTTGTACCGGCGACCTTGAAATCCATGTCGCCGAGATGATCTTCATCGCCGAGAATATCGGTCAAGACAACATATTTGTCGTTTTCCTTGATGAGTCCCATTGCAATTCCCGCAACCTGCGTCTTGATCGGAACACCGGCATCCATGAGTGATAGTGATCCCGAACAGACTGATGCCATCGAAGACGATCCGTTCGATTCCATAATATCGGAAACGATCCGTATGGTGTACGGGAACGCATCCTCGTTGGGGATGACAGGAGCTATCGCGGATTCGGCAAGGTGACCATGACCGATCTCACGCCGTGAAGTGAAGCCAAATCTCCTGACTTCACCGACGCTGTACGGAGGAAAGTTGTAATCGAGCATATAGCTCTTGTAGCTGGTACCTTCCAAATTGTCGATCATACGTTCATCGAGTTTCGTGCCGAGTGTGGTAACGCCGAGAGATTGCGTCTGTCCTCTCGTAAAGAGTGCGGAACCATGTGTGCGTGGCAGAAAACCAATCTCACAGGAGATAGACCTTACATCATCCAGAGAACGGCCGTCGATGCGTTTCGATTCGTCTAAGATCATGGATCGCATAATCTCTTTTTGTACATCGTAAAACGCTGCTTTCAGGAGTTTCTCGCTGTCAGGATACTCTTCCTCATATTTTTCCAGTATTTTCTCGATGACGAGTGATGTGGCGGCTTGTCGCTCCGCTTTATCCATGATGGTGAGAGATTCTTTAATCGAATCGAAAAAGTCGTTTCTGATCCCGGCAATCATTTCTTCGGATGGTAAAAAGACCGAATATTCAATTTCCTGAGCTTTTATTCCATCTGATAGCTCGCGCTGGAGATCACAAATATCCTTGATAGCGTTCTTGGAAAACTCCAGGGCGCCGAGCAATACTTCTTCCGAAACTTCTTCACAATTTCCCTCGACCATCAGGATATCATTGTCCGATCCTGCAACAATGATATCAAGATCGCTTTCATCGATCTGTGCAAACGTCGGATTGATAATGTATTCGCCGCCAATGTAACCGACATGAACCGAGCCGACAATCTTGTTGATCGGCAAGGATGACAGGTAACAGGCTGCCGAAGCACCAATAAGTCCGAGTGTATCCTGATTGTTTTCCTGATCAGATGATAATACGGTGACTACAATCTGAACTTCATTGTTAAATCCCTTTGGAAACAGCGGACGCAAGGGGCGATCGATCTGACGTGCGCTGAGTGTTTCCTTGGCACTGGGGCGACCTTCACGTTTGAAGAAGTTCCCGGGGATTTTACCGATTGCATAGAATTTTTCACGATATTCAACCGTGAGCGGGAGAAAATCACGTTCAGAATCGTTTCCCTGCGAGAAACATACAGTAGCGAGAATTGTTGATTCGCCATATTTGACCAGTACGCTTCCGCCAGCCTGTTTCGCTATTTTTCCCGTCTCAAGTATTAACTCGTGATTACCAATTTTTTTGGTTACTGTCTTATGCATAAATTTTACCTCAAATTCACTATTTACGAATACCGAGATCCTTGATGAGCGCCCGGTATGATTCGATATCTTTCTTCTCAATATAATTGAGAAGTCTGCGCCTTTTACCAACCAGTTTCATGAGACCGAGCCTCGTATGGTTGTCTTTCTTATAAAGCTTTAAATGCTCGGTCAATTCAGAAATACGATGTGTTAGGATGGCAATTTGAACTTTGGTGTCTCCGGTATTTGTCTCGGATTTACCAAATTTTACCGCATACGCACTTTTCATTTCTTTGGTAATCGACATGTCCTTTTCTTCTCCTTTTGTTGTCCATGTTCGGTTTATCATTATAGTAAAGAAATTCAAAACAGGAGAGGGTACCTCTCTACCGCTCCCTGATATATAGGGTTTCAATATCGTACTTTATTTGCTGTTGCAGGGACTCTTGAGAATTGAATTTCTTAATATCCCGTATTCTCCTAGCAAAGCCGATCCGCAGCGTTTTGCCGTACAAATCGCCGGTAACGCCAGGAATATGAACCTCAACAGCTTCCTCTTTGAGACCAAACGTCGGTCGTGGACCGATCGTAATAATCGATTCTTTTGTATTGCCCTCGCCGGTGGTCCAACCTGCATAAACACCTGGAGACGGCAGTATTTTTTCAGGATCCTGGAGTACAATGTTCGCGGTTGGGAAACCGATTTTCTTACCTATACCTCTTCCCTTCACCACCGATCCCGCAAAAGAATAGTCGGTACCAAGAAGCGAAGAGACGATCTCCACACTTCCCTTGTGAAGGTAGTCACGTAGAGTAGAACTTTTCACCACCATACCTTCACGGATAATGGGCTGTATGACCTCAAGGGTGAAATTATACTTTCTGGCACTCGCCTCCAACTGTTCCGGAGTCCCGGAACGGTCTTTCCCAAAACCATGGTCGTACCCAACAATGAAATGCCTCATTCCCAGACAGTCGATGAGATATTCCTTGATGAATTCTTCGGCAGTCAAAGAGGCGATACGCCGGGTAAATTTCAGCACAAATGCTGTTTCTATCCCGATTTCGCCAATAATCGACAGCTTCTCATCAAGCGTCGTGAGAAGCTTGGGTGAAAAATCCGGCTTGATGACAGATATCGGGTGACGGTCGAAAGTCAGTATAACCGATCTACCGCCGGTTTCTTCCGCACGGGCAACCACTTGCTTCAATATGTGACGATGACCGATATGAACGCCATCGAACGTTCCCAGGGTTGCGACTGTTTTCTTCCCCCCACATTCTTTCGAAGGGGGAGTGAAATCTTTAATTATCTTCATGCTGTTTTTTCACAGTGAAATTATTGCTTTTTTCAATACATCGCTGTCACCCGCTTCAGCAAGTGGCAAAAACACGACTGCATCATCGAGCGTATAAGTGCCGGATGAGGTCCTTCGTAATGCTGTAAGACATGCCGGGCAGCCGGCCATGGTACCGAGTTGATCAGCTATTGTTCGGATGTACGTACCCTTTGAACAGTGAATATTGAGCTGTATCTTAGGAAATTCCTCTATATGTGCTTCGATAGATTGAATAACGATCTTTCTCGGCTTTCGTTCAATCTCTTTGCCGGCACGAGCAAGTTGATACAGCTTTTTTCCCCCGACTTTTACCGCAGAATACATCGGTGGAATTTGTTCGGATTCTCCCTCGAGACTTTGTATAAAAGATTTGAGTTCCTCTCTATTGACCGCATCAGGATCGCCGGTAGAGGTAACCCGACCGGTACTATCAAACGTATCAGTTGCATATCCAAAGGTTATTTCCGCATGATATCGTTTATCATCATTTTCAAAGAACTTCGCTTGTTTAGTGGCTTTTCCGACGAGGAGCACCAGGACACCGGTGGCGAACGGGTCGAGCGTCCCGGTATGACCTACTTTCGGACCACCGAGTAGGTTCTTTGTTTTTTGTACGACATCATGTGATGTCCAGCTTGATGGCTTATCAACCACCAGAATACCGTTTAAATCACTCAAGATTCTTTCTTGATCTCATCGAGCAGCCGATCCATATACATTCCATCGACTGTCGATGAATCATAATGAAACTGCAGTGCAGGTGTATACTTTAATATAACCTTCTCGCCGAGACATGACCGTATATAGTTCGTTGCATTGTTTAAAACATTCAACGAATTTTTGATTTCTTCATCGCTCCCGAGAATACTGACATACACTCGGGCAATCTTCAAATCCTTTGTCACCTCAACGCCGGTAACGGTCACCATAGCGATCCGTGCATCACGTAGATTATTATCAATGATGGTGGAAACGGCACGGTGAATAAGGTTCGAAATCCTGTCGGTGCGCTTACATCTATTCATACAGATTCACTATCTTTTAGTAAAACACCCTGGTTGATCTGATCACCTCAACTCGGTAATCGGAATAAATATGTTTCATCACGTTGTCGAGAATATTTCCAACATGTTTGGCATCGTTTGATACTGCTGCCACACCCAAGGTTGACCGCTGCCACTTGTCGGTGTGATCTGTTTCAGCAACCGCAATATTAAAGCGATATTTAAGCCGGTCTTTCAGACTTTTTATTGCGAATCGTTTCGCTTTCAGAGAGTTGCTGTTCGGAATGTATAATTCGATATCCAAAACGCCAACAATCATGCGACCGATGTCCTTTTCACCGGGTGGTCACACACTATCTCCAAGTATTCCGATACTGTGCCCATAGATGATGTGAATTATATTTCTCTCGATTCCTCGAGCAGTTCGAAAACCTCCACGGTATCGCCAACCTTATAATCGTGGTATCCCTCAAGGTTCAAACCACACTCATATCCCTGCTGTACCTCGGTGGTATCCTCTTTAAAGCGTTTCAGAGAAGATATCACTCCTTCATACACTACGATATTGTCACGAATAAGTCGTGCCTTTGCACCGCGTTTTATCGTTCCGCTAACAACATAAGAACCGGCAATATTGCCTATCCGGGGAATCTTGAAAACATCTCTTATCTCGATAGTGCCGGTTGTCTTCTCCGTTATAGTAGGTTCCAAAAGACCGCTCAGGGCCTTCTTAACATCATCAACAGCATGATAGATGATGCTGTATAGCTTGATTTCCACCGATTCCTTTAATGCAAGAGATTTTGCCTGAGGAGTAGGCCGAACGTGGAAACCTATAATAATCGCTCCCGAGGCTGACGCGAGGAGAACATCGTTTTCATTGATGCCCCCGACTCCTTTATGGATAACATTTATCCGAACTTCTTCATGAGTAATCTGGGACAGCGTGTCGGTGAGCGCTCCCACGGAACCATCGACATCAGCCTTGATGATAAGCCTGAGTTCCTTGACGGATCCTTCCTTGATCTGATCATACAGATCGGTGAGTGTCACACGTTTGAGACGCCGGTAATCCTGCTCGCGTTTCATGATCCGGCGCTGGTTGGAAATTCCACGTGCTTCCGCCTCGCTCTCGACAACGTAAAAACTATCTCCTGCTTTCGGAACAAGGTCAAATCCAAGTATCTGTACCGGTTCCGATGGGCCGGCTTCTTCGACCCGCTCCCCTTTATCGTCGATCATTGCCCGAACGCTTCCGGAAACCATGCCAGCGATAAACGGATCTTTCACCCGGAGCGTGCCGTTCTGTACGAGAACGGTTGCGATAGCACCCCGTCCCTTGTCAATATGGGACTCGATGATTATACCATTTGCCTTACGGTCAGGGATAGCATTTAACTCGAGCATTTCTGCTTCAAGCAAGACTTTTTCGAGGAGTTCGTAGGTATTCGTTCCATTTTTTGCTGATATTTCCTGGCATTGATAGCTACCGCCCCAATCCTCAACAAGGATATTCTGGCGCGAGAGGTCAGACTTGAGTTTTTCAGTGTCGGCATTCTTCAGGTCGATCTTGTTAATCGCAATTATTATAGGCACCAACGCTGCCTTCGCATGATTGATCGCTTCTATCGTCTGGGGCATGACACTGTCATCGGCTGCGACAACGAGGATAACAATATCGGTTACCTCTGCACCCCGTGCCCGCATTGCGGTAAAAGCTTTATGTCCCGGTGTGTCGATGAATGTAATCTGCTTACCATTGCGCAATTTTACCTTGTAGGCACCAATATGCTGGGTTATTCCGCCTGACTCGGTGTTGACAACGCTTTCACGGCGGATAAAATCCAAGAGTGTGGTTTTTCCATGATCAACATGACCCATGACAGTGACAACCGGCGGTCTCGACACAAATTTGGCGTTTTTATCATTTTCTTCAAACCGTGCAATGAGCATGTCTTCAGCATATTCGCCGAGTTTTTCAACCTCGTACCCGAATTCATCGGAAATAAGAACGATGGAATCCATATCGAGACGCTGGTTGATCGAAACCACTATACCCA
The DNA here is from genome assembly GCA_964456585.1 of uncultured bacterium. GTDB lineage: Bacteria > Latescibacterota > Latescibacteria > Latescibacterales > Latescibacteraceae > Latescibacter. The sequence goes on along the minus strand of CAYWBT010000003.1, from coordinate 15,289 downwards.
ATTCCAGGCATTTCGCAATGAGGGCATTGGGCGGTACACCGATCTGAGTAGCTAGTTCGGCAACCGATATGAATTCACTTACCTTAACGACAAGTTTGCTTTCAACCTCGTCATCTTGGGTATGATGGGAACGATACTTTTTCGTTTTCGTTTTTGATTCGGTCGTAATACTGGTAAGAGTCTTCTTAAAACTGCTCTGTACCGCCGCTTTGTCTATTTTTCTTTTATGTTTACGCGATTTTCCCCGGTGTTTCCTCTCCTCGAGATTTTCTTTCTTTACTTTTCCCTTATTGTCGCCGATTTTTATAAGTTTTGCAAGTTGATTTTCAGGATGTTTTATTGGTTTAAAGGGGCGTTTTTTCTTTTTGGTCAGCTTGGGGGGGGCTGTTTTTTTAATTTCTTCGGAAGTCGATTTTTTATCGATCGCTTCGCTGATTTTTTCTTTTTTCTTAATATCTTTCAGTGCCTTGGTCTTTTGTTTCTCAAACTGCTTTTTAATTGAACCATACATTTTATCATCGACAACACTCATATGGCTTTTTACCGAGAATCTCTGATCCTTCAGCATAGATATGAGTGCTTCTGAAGAAACATGAAATTCCTTTGCAACTTCATATATTCGCTTTTTTTCCATATGTGCCCGCCCCCCTTCATCAAGCTCTATTGTTTCATTGCTATTATTTATCTATACGTTCATGGAAATACAACCTTTATTAAATAGGTTTTTCTTAATCTCCGCAACGGAACACTGAAGATTGGTATCACTCTGCTTGCGGCTCTTCCTGCCCCTGAGTTTCAGCATCGTCATCCTGGACAGCATCGTCATCCATAGGTTCTTTTGAGCGATTTTCAAAAAATTCTTGTGCCATTATCAAAAGTTTTTCCGCGCTTTTGGGGCCGACTCCCGGTATCTGAACGAGAAAACTCACATCAGTGCCGAGAAGATCGCGAATCGATTTAATTCCATGAGCATTCAGGTTGAACACCATCTTGTCCCCGATGCCCTTTAGATCAATGAGGAGACCCGCCGCTTTTGTTTTCTCGGCTTCCAGCTGGATAAACTCCGAGTTACTGATAATGTTAACATTCAACCCGGTCAAATGACTTGCCAGTTCAGCATTTATGCCATTTTTTCCAATAGCGAGCGAAAGCTGATCATCGTCCACAACGGCGGTCAGTTTACCATTAATTCGATCAATATCGACCCGTTGAACTTTCGCCGGATTCAGTGCCCGTGCAAGATACGTCGTAATATCGTCGCTGTACTCAATGATATCGATGCGCTCATTATTCAATTCTTTGACAATGCTCTGGATACGTGATCCCTTGATTCCGACACAGGCGCCAACCGCATCGACACGCGAGTCGGAAGACGACACCGCAACCTTTGAGCGTTCGCCCGCTTTACGGGCGACACCCCTCACCTCAACAACACCATCGTATATCTCCGGCACCTCGATTTCAAGGAGACGAACCAGGTATTTTGAATCGGTACGCGACAGCACGATCTGCGGGTCTTTGACATCACGACGCACATCGGTTATAAGCGCACGAACAGTGCCGCCCTGATAGTAACGCTCGCGCCGGATCTGGTTCTTCGATGGCAGAATTGCTTCCGCACGACCGAGACTTATATAAATATCGCCGTGAAGTATCTGTTGAACCGTACCGGTAACAATCTCGTTGATTCTCATGCGATAATCTTCATACACCTTCTCACGCTCAACTTCGCGGACTTTCTGAATGAGACTCTGCTTTGCGGAATGAATGGCATGCCGGCCGAAATCCTCGAATTTCAGCGGTTCTATCACGGTGCCGCCGACCTTTGCCTTTTTATTGATAAGCTTCGCATCCGGAAGGCTCAATTCGTTCTCAGGGTTCTCAATCTCCTTGACAACGTTCCATTCGGCTTCCATCGTTATCTCGCCGGTCTCTATATCGATGTTGACTCTGATATGATCAGAATTTCCAAATCGTTTTTTTGCTGCACTCAAAAGACCGGTTTCTATCGATTCAACCAACATCTCTCGGCTGATATTCTTTTCACGTGCTATCTGACTGATCGCTTCTATGATATCATAGCGCTTGGTCGTTTCGCTCGAGGAATTCATCAAGAAGTATCTCCATTCAATGAAAATAATGAAGTGCTGTTACACGTTGAACCAGATGTACCATCCGGGAGCACAAGACGCGGCGTTCATTATTTCTGACCTTATAATCCGTATGGTGTTCGGCACATACATGCCGGTAACCCGGTTTGTGCGCCCACACCGAACGTTTTCTTCCGTACTTCCGGTTACATAGTTAAAAGAGTGAGCTTACCCCGCCCACTCTCATAGACTTTAAATTTATAAAATAATATACAAAAATGCAAGTTCTTTTTTAGTATTGTAGCACCGAATCAGGTAATGATTGTCTCACCAGGATATGTTTCTGATGTAAAATATATTTTCCAAGCTGGTAACCGCATATTTAAAACGCACATACTATTAACAATAAACCACTCTCTGAAAGCAAGACAGCGGCTTCTATCAGTTGGTGACAGACAAACTGTGACACATCATGCGTTCAGAAGTTTTTTCAGGAAAAAACAAAAGAATTTGTCAGGTGCACGAAGTGAAAATTATGCTTTTCAAGACCCTTATTACCTGCTATATTCACTGAGGATGTTGTTGACGTACCCTCCCCCTATCAAGGAGCTTTGCCAATGAAATGTTGTGCACGTTTTCACTCGATCCTTGTTTTCCTTTTCGCCCTGACAGTAGTACCCGGCAACACACACGCACGTGAAGTGAGCGGCGTATCGTTTTCGGAAACAAAAACCATCGCTGGTACAACCTGCGGCCTCAACGGCGTTGGTATGCGTAAAAAGCTCATTATCAAGGTCTATCTCGGTGCGCTCTACCTGGAGCATACGACACAGAATTCCGGGAATATTATATCTTCAGAGCAAGTCAAACAGGTCCACATGCACTTTCTCTATCGTAAGGTAACCCAGGATCAACTCGTGGAAGCCTGGAACGAGGGCTTTGAAAAAAACTCCGGCGATTCGATAAGCGCCCTCAAGGGGAAAATCAACACCTTTAACGGCTTCTTTACTGAACCGGTAAAAAAAGGCGAGACCATCACCATCACCTATGTCCCGGGCAAGGGAACGGAAGTTGTGGTAAAAAATGTCGTCAAGGGCGTCATCGAAGGGCACGACTTTATGGAGGCCATGTTTTCTATCTGGTTCGGACCGTATCCGCCAAGTAAAGGTCTGCGGGAGGGCATGCTCGGAGAATGATCTCCTATTCGGTACCTACCGGATTTTTTGGTATACCGATGCGCCAGCCGCTTCACCAGGGTTACAAAACAATCTTCTCTACCATTTCGCCGAACGTTTAAAGGATATCTGCGAGCAGTTCAGCGATAATCTCGTCGGCTATAGCTAATCCACGCGGGGTGAGTTTCAAAACTTCGTTTTCCGCTGTGTCCAGGTATCCCGCTACTGCGAGTGCATCGATTCTCGTTGCGACGGAATGTTTCTTTCCCCGCGACAGATTTCTCAATGTTTCGAGCGCGAGACCACTTCTTGTCCTGAACGAAAGCATAACCGTCTCAATCAATCGTTTCTCCGCATCGATCGTTTCCCGGCCCTCAATCGCAGGTGCGCCACGAAGAATCCTCTCAATGTACTCACCGGGCGAGACAACATTCCAGCTTCGTACTTCCCCGTCCAAAGAATGTGCCGATGAGCCGATTCCCAGGTACGGAGTGAAATTCCAGTACAGCTTGTTGTGTTGGCACTCGTGGCCGCGCCGTGCAAAATTTGACGTTTCGTACTGAACAAATCCATTATTTTCGAGAAATTCAATCATGAGCAGATACATGTCTGTTGTTTCTTCTGCCCCGGGTATATCCAGGTCGCCGTCTTCGAAGCGTCGGAAGTATTCCGTGTCCTCCTCTATTCCGAGACTGTAACAGGACAGGTGATCCGGCTCGAGTATCAGAACATCCTCGATGGCCTGTCGCCACACACGAAGTGATTGTCCCGGCACGCCGAACATCATGTCGACGGATATGTTGGAGAACCCCGCCACTCTCGCCAAGTCGACTGATCGCACGGCTTCGGCAGACGTGTGAATACGGCCGAGGTTTCCAAGGATGGTGTCGTCGAGCGATTGGACACCTATACTCAGGCGGTTTGCTCCGGTTTCGAGCATGCCATCGAGCCAAGATTCGCTGACAGAATCGGGATTGGCTTCGATGGTAAATTCACCGGAAAAGTCGGCGATCGCGTGTTCCACGAGCCGTTGTATGAGGTCAGGAGTGAAGAGAGACGGTGTTCCGCCGCCAATATACATGGTATCCGGCGTAACGGCAAATGTACCCTGCATCCGGCGCTTTATTTCAAGGGAAGCGGCAGTTGCATAGGAATCAAAGAGCGATTCGGTGCCAGGAACGCTCGAAAAGCTGCAGTACGGACACTTTGTCCGGCAAAAGGGCACATGAATGTAGAGACCGAAGGGCATGATGTACGGAGTACCAGACGCTCCCTATTTAATGAGGGAAAATATCCGCTGCCAGCGTATTTTGTGGATGAGGTCATAGAGTGGAACATCGCTGTTGATGCTCCAGTAGACAAACAGTGCCTTCCCTTTCAGGTTTTCATAGGGGACGAAATCCCAGTACCGTGAGTCGTTTGAGTTGTCTCGATTGTCCCCCATGACAAACATGTTGTTCGGCGGCACGGTGATCAGGGGATAATTATCGCGCGGCCCCATCCCCTTAGGCAGTACGTTATCATCTATAAACTTGGCGTGCTCAGGCGTCTTAATAAGTTCGCCGTCGACATAAACCTTCTTGTAACGAATTTCGACCGTCTGCCCGCCCACTGCTATGCAGCGTTTGATATAATCTTTCGAGGGGTCTCGCGGATACTTAAAAACAATGATATCCCCGGGTTTCGGATCGCGTATCTTGAACAACCGGAGAGAGGTGAAGGGAATCTTGGCCCCGTAGATAAACTTTGAAGCAAAGAGGTGATCGCCAACCAGAAGCGTATCTTCCATGGAACTGGAGGGTATTTTGAAATTCTGGACGATGAAGGTCTTGATGACAAATACCAGGATGAGTGCGATAACGATCGGCTCAATCCATTCTTTGCGGAATTTAGTAATACCGGACGGTGGTTTCTGCGATGGTTTTTTCGGCTGAGATGAACTCTTGGTGTTCAATGTATCTATCTCCTTGGCGCTGTGCACGTGATTTTGTCGTCAATAACGTAGTATATAATTGAACTATGGACCTTTTTTATCAATGTCAGGTTTCAACGTATACGGTTAAACAGGCGATTCCACCTGACCTTTTCAAGTAGCGGAGCATCATGATTCCAACTCCAGTAGATGAAATAGGCATATCCCTTGACGTTTTCGTACGGAACAAATCCCCAGAACCGCGAGTCGTTCGAGTTGTCACGGTTGTCTCCCATCATGAAGAGCATGTTCTCCGGCACAACGAATTCGGGATAGTTGTCACGGTACCCGATGCGGCGCGGGTAGTCGGGATTATGAGGAATGATTCGATCGTCGATGAACTTGACATGGGGCGGTAGTTCGAGAAGTTTACCGTCAACAAAGACCTTCTTGTCCTTTATTGATACTTTCTGTCCTTCGACCGCAATACACCGTTTGATAAAATCCTTCGATGGCTCAACCGGGTATTTAAAGACAATGATATCGCCAGACCGGGGTTCACGGACCGGTAAAATTCGCTCTCCCGAGAAGGGAATCTTTATGCCGTAGAGGAATTTGATCGCCATGAGATGATCGCCGACCAAAAGAGTGTCTTCCATGGATCCGGATGGAATTTTGAACGGTTGAATGATAAACGTCCTGATGATTCCTGCAAACACCAGCGCGAAGAGCACCGGCTCGATCCACTCCTTGCGAAAGCGGTGGAGAGCACCATGTCGTGGAGTTTTGATTTTTCCTGTCTCCAAACAATCTCCTATTGGTACTGTCGTTTTTTAGTCTTCCACACGGAGCACAGCGAGAAAGGCTTCCTGCGGGATGCGAACCTGTCCCACCTTCTTCATTCGTTTCTTCCCCTCTTTCTGCTTTTCGAGGAGCTTGCGCTTCCTGGTTACATCGCCGCCGTAACATTTCGCGGTGACGTTCTTGCGAAGCGACTTGACATTTGTTCGGGCGATCACCCGCGAGCCGATAGCCGCCTGTATCGCAACCTGAAACATCTGCCGGGGAATGAGCTTCTTGAGCTTCGATGTGAGTTGACGGCCGATGTGTTCGGCTTTCTCGCGATGAGTGATAGTGGAAAGCGCATCGACCGGTTCCTCGTTGATGAGGATGTCCAGTTTAACGACATCTGCAGGAACGAATCCGGTTATTTCGTAGTCGAATGATGCATAGCCGCGCGTTAGGCTTTTCAGCTTGTCGTAAAATTCGTACACGATCTCCGCGAGCGGGAGTTCGTAGACCATGTTGACCCGGGTTGTGTCGAGATACTCGGTTCTGGTAAAGGTGCCGCGGCGTTCAAGAGTGAGTTTCATGATCGCGCCAATATATTCGTTGGGGGTAACGATCTGTGCCTTGACGAACGGTTCCTCGATGTGGTCGATTTCAGACATATCGGGGAAACGAGCGGGATTGTTGACAAGTATCTCCCTGCCGGAAGCGTAAACTATCTTATAGACGACAGACGGCAGAGTATTAATGATGTCCATGCCGTATTCACGGTCGAGGCGTTCCTGAACGATCTCCATGTGGAGAAGACCGAGAAAGCCGCACCTGAATCCGAAACCGAGAGAAACCGAGGTGTCGGGTTCGAAAACGATCGAGGAATCATTAAGCGACAGGCGATCGAGAGCATCCCGTAGTTCGTTGAAATGATCGGGATCCTCGGGAAACATGCCGCTGAACACCATGGCTTTCGGTTCCTTATAACCCGATAGTGGTTCCTCCGCCCTTCTGACCGAATGGGTAATCGTATCGCCAACCTTCAGATCGTGCACATCCTTGATGCCGCAAATCAGGTAGCCCGCCTCGCCGGCAGCGAGTTCTCCGCAGGGAACCTTACCAAATTTAAAATAACCGACCTCAAGGACATCCCACTCGGCACTGGTTCTGAACATGTAAATCTTTTCGCCTTTTTTGACTGTTCCCTCGAATACCCGTATATAGGCAATCGCACCACGGTAGGTGTCGTAATTCGAATTGAAAATGAGTGCTTTGAGCGGAGCGGATGCATCGCCGGACGGCGGCGGAATTTTCGTGATAACCGCATCGAGAATTGCTTCGACACCGGCGCCGGTTTTCGCCGAACAGAGGATGATATCGTCACGGTTGACGTCCATTATTTCGGTGATCTGCTTCACCGTCATGTCCGTATCGGAAGCAGGCAGATCAGTCTTGTTTGCGACCGGGATGATATCCAATCCGGCGTCGATAGCTAGCCAGAAGTTCGAAATCGTTTGCGCTTCAACTCCCTGACTCGAATCAACGAGCAGAATCGCTCCCTCACACGCTGCGAGACTCCGGGAAACTTCGTACGTGAAATCTACGTGCCCTGGTGTATCAATGAGGTTTAAAATATACGTTTCACCGTCACGATAGATGTATTCCATGCGTATGGCATGGCTCCTGATAGTAATGCCACGCTCACGCTCCAGGTCCATGTCATCGAGAACCTGGTCCCGCATGGTCTTGGGCGAAAGGGTGTTACACTGCTCGATGAGCCTGTCCGCAAGAGTGGATTTACCGTGATCTATGTGTGCGATAATGCAGAAATTGCGAATATTCTTTGGATCTATGCTCATGAACTTCCCCATTATAGCCGTTAAATATCAATACAATATACCGAAATTCTCATATGAAGTCAATTTGCATTTCGATCCGCTGCTATGTATCAGGGGGATATAACGCACGATAAAAAAGGCCGATCACAAGAAAGAGGATCGGCCTTCTGAGATTCAAGTGGTAAATCACGATTATTTCAGGGGAAATTCCTGTCCTCTGACATTGGTATGAATTGCGTAAACCTTGTCCCAGCAGGTCATGTATATAGTCTGGAAATCGCTCCCTCCGAAGCAGCAGCTTACCGGGAAGGTTGGCGTATGGATAGTGCCGATCGATTCGCCCTGGGGATTGAATATCTGCAGGCCGATATTCGTCGCCATGTACAGATTTCCCAGAGAATCCATCGTCAGGCCGTCCGCACATGATGATTTCGAGCGCGTTTCATGCTCAACTGAGTGGAGGAAAAGTTTGGCAAACCTTCGCTTGTTCGAGAGCGTACCGTCATCGTTGACATCATAGGCATATATCCAGTTTTCCGCGTCGCTCAGTTTCCCGCACATGTGATAGGTATTATTGACATAAAGGATTTTACCATCCGGGCTCAAAATGACCCCGTTCGGCATGTTGAACTCCTGGTTTCCGTCGTTCTCTATGACACAGATGGTTTCGCGCATGTTCGGTTTGATGTAGTTGACCGTTTTCGAAGGACGCATTGTCGGTGTGAACATGAACTGGGGATCGGTGAAATATATTCCCCCCTTCGCATCGATGACCAGGTCGTTTGGCGCATCGAGCCGGACACCGGATTTAATAATCGAAGCCAGGACATCGACCACCTTTCCCGCGGGATTTATTTCAATGACACGGTGGCCGTTCATGTCGCAAGCTACCAGGTTTCCGTTGCCCTTCGCCATTAATCCGTTGGTCTGCATCCCGCTGACAATATACTTGTATGTGCCATCCGGTTTCATGGCCACGAGGTCGCTCCGTCGCTCGTCGCTTTTCCACGTTCCCGCGGGGATATCGAAGTACATACTCGAAAAGTAGAGGGTACCGTCCATCCAGGTCGGTCCCTCGGTAAACTGAAGACCGGGTTTCTTCTTTGAATTCGTTGCGGTTGTCGTACGACCGTCAGCGATGAGTTTCGGTTTTTCACCGGCAGGAACGATCTCACGGTAGGTAGCGCGACGCGCTTTCATCTTCTCGAAATAATCTTTTCGCACCGGCCAGAACACGTCGATGGCATCAGCACCTTTTGGGCCGTTGAGCGTTGCGTGTATCATCTGGGAAGGATAGTAGACGACATCGCCGACATTCATGGTTTTGGATTTTCCCAGGGGAAACACCTGCGCATTTCCCCGGAGCACCATCATGATTTGCTCCTCGGGATGATTATGTATGCCAAAGCGGGTGTTCGGTTCACAGAATGTTGCGCTGATCTGGAATCCCCTGCCGTTGATTAACTTGCCCCAGGCATCAGGCGCAATCTCGACCAACTGAACGTCATGGTAGTTGAAAATCACGTTCGGGGGGAAGTTCGGTTCCGCTAGATTGTTCGGAGAAATGGGATTTGCCGGTGCCTCTGCGCCGTACTTTCGGACATAATCGGGACGAACCGGGGCGTAAAATTCAATGAATTCTGCACCATGCGGCCCGGCCTTAACCGCATTCTCCGTTCCCTTTTCAAGGTAGATACAGTCGATGGTCCCCAGGTAACCGGTGGAAAAATAATACATGGGCGCCACCTCGGTGAATTTCATTTCCTCGAATTTACCATTGACCAATTGTTTGATAGAGCCTCGCTGCATGATGATGAGACGCTCGCAGGGAAGCGTTTCACGGGGGAGTTCAGCATTCGGCTCCATCGTCATGAAGTTGACAAGTACACCCTTTCCCCAGTACATGTGTCCCGTAACACCGGGAGCAAACTCGACGGCGGGTAGAGACGCAATCGCGGCAACCTGACCGGGTGTAAGGTTTGAGGTGACGCCTGTTTCACCCATGTCAGGTCGTTCACGGTTGGTGATATTGTATTTTTGACGTACCTGTTCATTTTCCGGCCACCAGGATTGCTCCTGTGCCGCCGTCTCCGTTGCGATGGCAGAGATCAGAACAATCGCAAACACCAGCCGGGAAATCATTCCCCAGCGACCAGCCCATTTTTGCATTCGTTTTACCCTCCTGAAAAACAATGAGTACGAAAACGTTTACGTGAGTATACCTTGTTATGTTCCTGTGAATATACACACTTCATTTCATGTATGCAATATGTTGCAACAATTTGATTTTGTCGCTGCGGGGAAAATAAGGAGTAAAACGTCATTTTCTCAAGAACGTTTGCACAAGGCAACTGTTTCTTTCTACCGCGATTACAACAGAAAGAAATACTCGTTCCTGAACGTGCTTTCTACCAAATACAAAAGGCCGATCTCAATGAAAGAGATCGACCTTTCAGTAGTAGTGATTTTAAGAGTTGTACGTTACTTCTGCAGCGGATAGACGAGTCCCTTGACGTTGGTGTGGATCGAATAAATCTTATCCCAACAGGTCATGTAAAGGGTCTGGTAATCGTCACCACCAAAGCAAACGCTCACCGGGAATGTCGGTGTGTAAATGATACCGATGAATTCTCCCTCGGGGCTGAAAATCTGAAGGCCGACGTTCGTTGCATTGTACACATTGCCAAGTGCGTCCATGGTCAAACCATCATTGCAGGATGAGCGAGCGCCGCCCTTTTCCTGAGGTATTCCGTACTCGGTTTTATGCAGGAACATCTGGGAATGCCTTCGCTTGTTGGAAAGAGTGCCGTCTTCGTTGACATCAAAGGCATACAGCCAGTTTTCGGCTTCGCTGAATTTTTGATCGAAATGGTATGTGTTGTTGACATAAAGGGTTTTCCCGTCCGGGCTCAAAAGAACACCGTTCGGCATGTTGAATTCCTTATTGCCCTCGTTCTCAAGAACACAGATCACTTCACGGCCGCCTGGCTTGATATAGTTGATGGTCTTCGAAGGACGATTCAGGGGCTTGAACACGAACTGGGGATCGGTGAAGTAAATGCCACCCTTGGCATCGATCACGAGATCGTTTGGGCCGTCGAGTTTTGTTCCGTCAGAGAGTTTGCTCGCCAGAACCTTGACAACTCTTCCGTTCGGCGCCATCTCGATTACCCGTGCACCCGCCATGTCGCAGGCGACAAGATTGCCGTTGCCCTTCGCCATCAAACCGTTGGTCTGCATTCCTGAGCTGATGTATTTGTAGGTACCGTCCTTTTCCATGACGACCGTGTCACACAACTTCTCATCGGTTTTCCACGAGCCGCCGGGAATATCAAACTTCATGCTCGAGAAGTAAAGTTTGCCGTTCATCCAAACAGGCCCTTCGGTGAATTGGATACCGGGTTTCTTCTTTGAATTGGTTGCAGTCGTCGTTTCGCCATCGGCAAGCAGTACAGCTTTCGTTCCTTTGGGGACGATTGCTTGGAACTTGTCGTATTGGACCTTTTCTTTCTGCTGGTAATCCGGTCGTACCGGCCAGAATACATCGATAACGTCGGCGCCCTGCGCTCCCATAATACCGCCGTGAACCATGTTGGAGGGCAGATAAACAATATCGCCGTCGTTCATCATCTGGGTGCCGTCGAGAATGATCTCATTACACTGGCCGCTGAGGACGATCATGAGCTGTTCTTCTGGATGGGTATGATGGCCGAATTTTGTCTCCGGACCCATGAAGAGCATGCTCATCTGAACGCCGCCGCCGTTGAAAAGCCTCGACCAGCATTCGGCTCCGGGAACAAGCTGTGTCGGCTGCATATCCCACCAGTTGAAGACCACGTTTGCCTTGAAATTGGGCGTGGCATTAAAGTTGCCGAAATCTGTCTTTGAGGGAACAGTTGCGCCTGTCTTCGCAATATAATCGGTACGAACCGGGTAGTAAATCTCTACAAATTTTGCACCGTCGGGACCGGCCTTGAAAGCATTTTCGGCTCCCTTGTTGAGATAGAGGCAGTGTTTGTATCCCACGTATCCTGTGCCGAAGTAGTACATGGGAGCGACATCTGTCATCTCCATCTTTTGCATCGAACCGCTGACAAGCTGCTCGACAGAACCCTTGAGCATAACCATGAGACGTTCGCTGGGAAGCGTTTCCTTGGGGATTTCCGCGTTTGGTTCCACGGTCATGATGTTCACGAGGGCTCCACTGCCCCAGTACATTTGACCGGTGACACCGGGAGCGAATTCGACAACCGGCAGCGTTGAAATATTGGTAACCGTGCCTGGTTCGAGGTTCGAGGTTATACCGGTTTTAATCATGTCTGTCCGTTCACGGACAGTTAGATTCTGCTCCGCAACAACCCGGTCGTTTGCCGCTTTCCATGCTGGTGCCGGCTCACCTGCACATCCTGCAAACAGTGCAAGCACGAATGCGATGATCGCCGTGCATGCAAACATGATATGAATGTTTTTACGGTGAAAGTTTTGCATGAAGCCCTCCTGCAGTTACTGTGAACGTTGAATAAGGAAAACCAGTATATTTACGTGTAAGAGAAAACAGTTGAATATCAAGTTTTGTAATATCATACACAAGTTGAAAATGAGCAAGTACTTTTTCTGAATATTTCGCTGATCTTAAGCGGCAATTATGAGCGTTTGCCCACGAGAGGACTAATCGTTGAAATGCTTTGATTACATCTTTAATACTGTTTATATTATTTAATATGAATCCTATCGATAAAACATCTGACAGCCTTTCCGGAAATCTTCCCGATCGAATCGTTTTCATTGCCGATGCACATCTTGGTATTCCCGGCGCGACTCCTTCTCAGTCCGAGAGATTCACCGATTTTCTCCGTCATCTCCGGGGAAACATCTCGCACTTGTATATCGTCGGAGATTTGTTTGATTTCTGGTTTGAATACAAGAGTGTTGTGCCACGTAAAAGCCCGCGAGTTATTTTTGAACTCTACAACCTTGTCCGGGACGGCGTTCAGGTCGTACTCTTCGCCGGCAACCATGACTACTGGCTGGGTTCGTATCTCAGCAACGACGTGGGGCTGCAGATCGTGCGGGACGGCCTCACGGTCGAACATCAGGGCAGAAGAATGTACCTGCACCATGGCGATGGGCTCTACCCCAACGATCATGGATATCGGCTGCTCAAGAGAATTCTTCGGAATAAGGTTTCCATCTTTCTGTTCAGTATCCTCCACCCTGATCTGGCGGCGTGGATAGCAAAAATCTGTTCGAATACTTCGAGAAAGTACGCTTCACTTGAATACTCGAACTCGATCAGCACCGGTTTATTCCGTGACATAGCCGATGAATGTCTTAAAGAAAACGCCATTGATACGGTTATCTATGGTCATGCGCACGTACCGCTCATCGAAGAGCGCCCCGGAGGCACTCTCGCCCTTCTGGGTGATTGGATCATGCACGATTCATATGTTGTCCTTGAAAACGGCTCTTTTACTCTCAAGTATTGGCATTCCCCGGAAAATTCTTCGGGAGAAAACGCAGGAGGTTAAAAAATGGCAAATCTTTTTGGTATCCCCATGAAAAAATCATATATACGCGAGCGTGTCGGAGATATTTCGCAGCTCTGTACCGCCCGGAAAATGACATATACCGAAGGCAAGAGTGCCGGAGTCGATGTCATCGATGTTACGACCGGATCGGGTTTCGCCTTTACGGTGGTTCCGTCACGGTGCCTGGATATTTCTTTTGCCTCGTTCAGGGGTATGCCGCTCGCGTGGAGGTCGTGCAACGGCGAAACATCCCCCTTCATGTATCAGCCGGAGGGACTTGAATGGATATACAGTTTCTTTGGCGGTCTCTTGACAACGTGTGGCCTTACCTACAACAATCACCCCTGCGTCGACCAGGGAAAGGAACTTGGTCTTCACGGGCGCGCCTCAAACATACCCGCAGAAGATGTGAACGTGATCAAAGACTGGGATGGCGATGACTATGTCATTACCATTTCCGGCAGGATCAGGGAATCGAGTGTTTTCGGTGACAACCTCATTTTAAACCGGACCATTACCACCTACCTCGGAGCAAAGAAACTCCTCATTCAGGATATCATCGAGAATGTGGGCTTTCACCCCAGCCCGCTCATGATGCTGTACCATGTGAATGCCGGCTGGCCTATAGTTACCCAGCAATCACAACTCATCTGCCCAGCGAAAAAAACCGTCCCGCGCGATGAAGCCGCCGAGGTCGAAGCGGATAAGTGGATGGAATTTCTCCCCCCGCAGAAAGACTTTGCCGAACGGGTATACTTCCATGATCTCGTTCCCGATGAGAACGGCTCCATCAAACTCGGCATAGTGAATACTGCGCTTGAAATCGGCTTGTTCATGAAGTTCCCCCGCGAGGAATTCACTAATTTTATCGAGTGGAAAATGCTGGGACAAGGCGAATACGTGGTTGGATTGGAGCCGAGTAACTGTATCTATAATCGGGCGATAATGCGCGAAAAAGGTCTCCTCGAATTCGTCGAGCCCGGTCAAAAAAGAAGCTTCAATCTCGAGATCGGCGTCCTGGAAGGGGCTGCCGACATAGGGGAACTGAAAAACAAGGTAGAAAAGGTACGTTCATAACATGACGATTGACAAAAAGACACTTGGCCGCAGCGGTATCGAAGTCACCGAGCTATGTTTCGGAACGCTTATCCTCGGCGACCTTCAGGCACGGCTTGAGCCTGATGAGGGTGCACGAGCAATTCGGCGCGCGCTCGAAATGGGAGTCACCTTTGTCGATACCGCCAAGGGATACAAGACATACGAACATGTCAGGCTTGGTATCGAAGGATTCGATGACGTGGTGATCGCATCGAAATCACCAGTCAAATCGGCACGTGAGATGCGCGAAGATATCGAGGACTGTCTCCGTGCTCTCTACAGGGATACGATCGATATTTTTCACCTTCATCTTGTCCGGAATACTGAGGATATGCGAGCGCGCGAAGGTGCACTCGATACCCTGGTTAAGTGTAAAGAAGCAGGAATGATTCGGGCAATCGGCATGTCTTCCCACGGTGTCGAGGGTACCCGATGCTCACTCGATTACGGCGAAATTGACATTGTTTTCCCGATCATGAACATGAAGGGACTCGGAATCACCGACGGTACGCGGGATGAAATGCTCGCCCTCATCGCCGAAATACGTGATACCGGACGTGGTCTCTATGTCATGAAACCCCTCGGCGGCGGGCACCTCATCGATGATATTCCGGCGGCAATTCACTACGTACGTGCGCTGAACCTTTTCGATTCGATAGCGGTGGGCCTGAAAACACCGGAGGAAACTGAGGTGATGGTCGGCGTATTCAAGGGAGATTCAGATGCCCTTGAACGTGCGCGCGAAATGGGGCGTGATCGTTCCAATCGAAAGCATATTATCGTCTACGAGTTTATCTGCGAACGCTGCGGTTCCTGTGTCGAAGCCTGTGCGCAGAGGGCGATAACGCTGGATGAAAAGAAAGCGGTG
>CAYWBT010000002.1:0-57135 GCA_964456585.1 uncultured bacterium | reverse complement strand
TGAGGGTGGCCGCACGATCGGTGCCGGCGTTGTAACTGAAATTATTGAGTAGGTGAGAGGTGGCAAACGTGGAAGGTCAGAAAATCAGGATAAAGCTCAAGGCCTACGACCATGCATCGCTTGATCGTTCCAGCGATGAGATTGTGAGAACGGTTATGCGTACGGGTGCTCGCATATCAGGCCCGGTGCCGCTTCCGACAAGGAGATCGGTGTACACGGTGCTGAGGAGCCCTTTTGTTGACAAGAAATCAAGAGAGCAGTTTGAAACACGTATTCACAAGCGATTGATCGACATTTATGATTCCAATACCCAGACGGTTGATTCGCTCATGAAGCTTGATCTACCGGCCGGTGTTGATATTGAAATCAAAGTGTAACAGGTATAGGAACGAGATATGATAGGTCTCATAGGAAAAAAAGTTGGCATGAGCCAGTTTTATCTGGAAAATGGTGTCATATGTCCGACATCTGTGCTCTTAATCGGGCCATGCCCCGTTGTTCAGGTCAAGGACGTTGATGGCAAGGACGGGTATGCAGCGGTAAAACTCGGCTATTGGGAGTCTAAAAAGATCAGTAAACCCGAGAGAGGCGTGTGTGAAAAAGCCGGTGTCGTACCGATGAAAGTCATGCACGAGTTCCGGGTGGACAGTACCGATGACTACGAAGTCGGCTCAACCCTCACCGCGGACATATTCGAGGTGGGTGAGATGATCATGGTTACCGGTACGACAAAGGGACGCGGTTTTGCCGGCGTTACCAAGCGTTATGGTTTCAAGGGCGGCGATGATAGCCACGGTTGCCGTGCAAAAAGGATTCCCGGTTCCATTGGTGCATCCTCCGACCCCTCGAGGGTGTTTAAGGGGAAAAAACTTCCCGGCCATTACGGCAACAAAAAGCATACGGTCAAAGGGCTTGAGGTTCTCAAGGTCGATACCGAGAACAATATAATCTTCGTGAAGGGTGCTGTTCCCGGTGCGAAAAAAGGAATTGTATTCGTAACAAAGCAGCGGTGACAAACTGTAGAGGTTTTACTTGATTTGCAGGGAAGTTTGGTTACGCACGGAACGATATACCATGCACAAATTGGCCCGACTGATCGAACCGCGTATGGACGATAGATGAGGTAAAGATGAAAGCTGTAACGCTGTACAAACATGACGGTAGCGAAGCGGGCACGGTGGAATTGCCGGACGACATTTTTGGAATAGAGCCTTCCATGACGGTTCTCTACCAGGCGATAAAAGCGTACCTGGCAAACAATCGCCAGGGAAACGCTTCATCAAAGAGCAGGGGCGAAATCAATGCATCAAAAGCGAAACCCTACCGCCAGAAAGGCACCGGCCGTGCCCGTGCGGGAAAGGCGAGTTCTCCCCTCTGGGTAGGCGGTGGTGTGGCGTTCGGACCGAAGCCCCGATCGTACCATCAGAAGCTTAACAAGAAAATGCGCCATATTGGACTCAAGAGTGCCTATAGCATGAAGGCCGCACAAGACGCCATTTACGTGGTTGAGGACTTCGAGTTGAGTGAACCGAAGACAAAGAATGTTGCTCACGTGCTTAAGGCACTCGGTATCGCGGGCAAGAAAATTATATTCCTGATACCGGGTAAAGACGATAATCTGGTTAAGTCTTCGAATAATATTCCCAATCTCATCGTGGATATGGCACCGAGGGCGACGACATACCATGTGGCAAATTCGGATGTGCTGCTTATGACGAGGGCATCGGTTGACCAGGTCGTTGATTTTTTCAATAAAGAAAAAGTACAGGAAGCACAGGTCTGAGGAAACTGGTACGCTTCTTTTTGATAGATGAGCTATATATTTGCGAGGAAGGTGTGGTATGAAACATAGTAAATTTATCCTGAGAAGGCCGATCATCACGGAAAAAGCCACCATGATGAAGGAGAATGAGAATAAGTATGTGTTCGAAGTCGAAAAGGACTGTAACAAGATCGAGATTCGAAAAGCGATCGAGGACCAGTTTAATGTCACGGTCAAGGATGTACATACCTATCGGACGCATGGAAAGGTGAGAACCCAGGGCAAATTCAGTGGCAGACGACCCGACTGGAAGCGGGCAATCGTTCAGCTTGAGGTCGGCGATACGATTGAGTTCTTTGAAGGAGTGTAAGGAAAAAATACGATGGGTGTAAAAACATACAAACCAACAACACCGTCACGGCGGTTCATGGCATCATCAGATCTCGCCGAGATCACTTCGGGTACCCCGGAGAAGTCGCTTTTGGTGCCCCTGAAGAAATCCGGCGGCAGAAACTCAAACGGTCGTATCACCGTTCGGCGACGGGGCGGTGGGCACAAGAGATTTTATCGTATTGTCGACTTCAAGCGTGACAAGGCAGGCATACCCGCGCGGGTTGACTCGATTCAGTATGATCCAAACCGTTCGGCGCGAATTGCCCTTCTCGTGTATGCTGATGGCGAGAAGCGTTACATTCTTTCCCCTGAGGGGGTGGAAGTCGGTGATACGCTCATGAGCGGTTCCAAAGCAGAAATCCGCGCAGGAAACTCGCTTCCCCTCAATAGAATACCGGTTGGTACGCAGGTGCATGCGATCGAGATGAAGCCCGGCAAGGGGGCGCAGATCGGACGGAGTGCCGGCGCTTCCTGCCAGATCATGGCCCGCGAGGGCAACATGATTACCTTACGGTTGCCCTCCTCCGAGATGCGCGTTATCAACGAGAATTGTATGGCGACCATCGGTCAGGTAGGGAATCTCGACCATTCGAACGAAGTGCTGGGAAAGGCTGGCAAGTCGCGGTGGCAGGGTAAGCGTCCGAAAGTCAGGGGTGTTGCAATGAATCCCATCGACCATCCGCACGGCGGTGGTGAAGGGCGTTCTTCCGGTGGGCGTCACCCCGTGACACCCTGGGGTATGCCGACCAGAGGCTACAAGACACGAAAAGTGAATAAACAGTCTGATAAATTTATTGTTAAGCGCAGACAAAAGTAAATTTGGGAGGTACTATTTATGGCGCGGTCAGTAAAAAAAGGACCGTTTGTCGATGACCACATTATGAAAAAAATTAAGGAACTCAACAAACGTAACGATAAGAAGGTCATTCAAACCTGGTCCAGGCGTTCTACCATTACTCCCGATTTTATCGGTCACACCATCGCGGTTCATAACGGGAACAAGTTTATCCCCGTATACATAACCGAAAACATGGTTGGTCACAAGCTCGGAGAATTCGCGCCTACCCGCACCTACCGCGGACACAGCGGCAAGCTCGTAGAACGTGCCGTCTCAATTAAATAACCACCCCTGAGGGGATTTTCAGAGGAATAAATATGCAAGCAGTTGCTCGTGCACGATTTCTGAGGGGTTCCGCCCGGAAAATGCGCCAGGTACTTGACCTGGTACGGGGAGAGAATGTCGAGAAAGCACTGAACGTACTTCATCACACGAATAAAAAGAGTGCGTTCGACCTGGAAAAGGTAGTACGATGCGCGGTCGCCAATGCGCAGAATATGTACGGAGACAAGATTCACGATCCTAACAGACTTATGATAACGGACGCCACTTGTGATGATGGGCCGATGATGAAGAGGATCAGGGCCCGCGCAATGGGGCGTGCCTTCCGCATACGCAAGCGGACCTGCCATTTAAAAATTATTGTTGAATACAGGGAAGAATAAAAGGGGGTTATATTTTGGGACAGAAGACTCATCCTATTGGTTTCAGGCTAGGAATATCCAAAACCTGGTCTTCCAAGTGGTTCACAGAGAAGAATTTCCATAAGAATCTGCAGGAAGATGTCATACTTCGGCGCTATATCAACAAACGTCTTGAAAGGGCTGGTGTGTCGCAGGTAGAAATCGAGCGACGGACGGCCAATCAGGTAACGGTTAACATCCATACCGCCCGTCCGGGAGTTGTCATTGGGCGGAAGGGCGTCGAGGTTGACAAGCTGCGGGATGAGTTGAAGCTTCTCACCAAGAAAGATGTGTTCCTCAACATCATTGAAGTCAAGAATCCCGAGAGCGATGCCCAACTAATCGCCCAAAACATCGCTCGACAGCTCGAGCAACGGGTCAGTCACCGACGGGCGATGAAGAAAGCGGTGACCTCGGCAATCCGGCTCGGTGCAGAGGGAATTCGCATCATGTGCTCGGGACGGCTTGGTGGTGGGGAAATGGCCCGCAAGGAACGCTATCTCGTCGGCAGGGTGCCCCTACACACCCTCCGTGCCGATATAGATTACGCCACAGCCACCTCTTATACGACCTATGGAACAATTGGTGTCAAGGTTTGGGTGTCAAAGGGAGAGATACTGGATACTCAGGGGATATCGAAGTAGTTGAAATTTCAGGATAGAGTAACTATAGAGGAACCTTTATAATGTTAATGCCCAAAAGAGTCAAGCATCGCAAGGAACACCGCGGCAACCGTCGTGGTATAGCGTACCGCGGCGGGACGGTATCATTCGGCGAGCATGGACTGATGGCGCTCGAACCCGGGTGGATTACCGATCGGCAGATTGAGGCCGCCCGTGTCGCCATTACACGTCACATAAAGAGGGGTGGAAAAGTATGGATCAGGATATTTCCCTCCAAGCCGATTACCCTGAAGCCCGCAGAGACACGTATGGGAAAGGGTAAGGGTTCCCCTGATCACTGGGTAGCCGTGGTGAAGCCGTGCCGAATTCTGTTCGAAATAGAAGGTGTCGAAGTGGAAATCGCCAAGGAAGCCATGCGGCTTGCCAGTCACAAGCTGAACATCAAAACAAAATTTGTCTCACGTAAAGAGTATGGGGAATAACGCATGAAGCCGCAGGAAATCCGTGGAAAATTGCTGCAGGAAGTCAGGGACGATTTACTTGCGGCGGAAGAAAATTTGAGAACGATTCGTTTTCAACTGGTTACTTCTCAGCTCAATAATTCATCGCTCATCAAGCAAGCAAAGAGAAATGTTGCCAGGCTGAAAACCATCATCCGTGAACACGAGCGGGGGATACATACGCTGGGAGAACCGGCCGGTGGAGAGGATACGCAATGACAGAACAGAGAAACCAAAGAAAGGTCAGGTCAGGCAAAGTAACGAGCAACAAGAGTGATAAGACTGTTGCCGTGAGAATCGAACGGCTGGTTCGACACCCCCGCTACAGCAGGGTTATCAAGAAGCGGTCAAAACTGATGGTTCACGATGAACAGAACGAAGCGAACATCGGCGACCTCGTTGAGGTCATGGAAACGAAGCCTCGTTCGAAAACCAAGCGATGGCGCCTGACGAAAATATTGGAGCGGGCTAAATAGGGGCAGAAGGATGATACAAGAATATACCATACTCAACGTAGCAGACAATACCGGTGCGAAGCGAATCATGTGCTTCCGGGTACTCGGGGGAACACATAGGAAGTTCGCTTCTATCGGCGATGTCATCGTGTGTTCGGTCAAGGATTCGACACCGCACGGTCAGGTGAAGAAGGGCGATGTCGTTCGGGCTGTCGTGGTGAGAACGAGGAAGTCGGTGCGGCGGAAGGATGGTTCGTACATCAAGTTCGACGATAACGCTGCGGTTATTATTGACGATCAGAAGGAACCCCAGGGGACGCGTATTTTCGGCCCTGTGGCGCGTGAGCTTCGCGAAAAACAGTATATGAAGATCATTTCGCTTGCAAGCGAAGTATTATAAGGTATGGTGCAAGATGAAAAAAATCTGCAAAAATGACAGGGTTATTGTGATCAGTGGGGATGACCGGGGCAAGGAAGGGAAAGTGCTCAAGGTTGATACGGAGAACAATCGAGCGATCGTCGAAAGTGTCAATTTTGTGAAACGCCACATGCGGCCCACCCAGCAGAATCCCCAGGGGGGAATTGTAGAGAAGGAAGCCGCGGTGCGCTTATCGAATCTCATGGTCATATGCGGCAAGTGCAATGCCGGAGTGAAAACGAAGATGACCCGGCTTTCTGATGGTGGCAAGGTGAGAACGTGCAAGCGTTGTGGTGAAATGATTACCAACTCAACTTCCTAAGGGAGTGGTATGGATACTGAGAGGAGAGGTACGCGAGCATGGCGCCGAGACTGAAAGAAAAATATGAACAGGAAATTATACCTGCACTCAAGAAGGAGTTCAAGTATAAGAGTCCCATGGAAATCCCGAAGCTGACCAAGATCGTGGTTAATGTGGGCGTTGGCGAGGCGATTCAGGACCGAAAGGTGCTTGATGCAGCGGTGGATGAGATGACGCTCATCACCGGGCAGAAGCCCATAATCAGGAAGGCAAAGAAGGCGATTTCGAATTTCAAGCTGAGAATCGGCATGCCGGTCGGGTGCAAGGTGACCCTCCGGCGAGACCGGATGTTCGAATTTCTGGACAGGCTCTTGAGCTTTGCCATCCCGAGAGTACGCGATTTTCGAGGACTACCGGGACGTTCCTTCGATGGGTATGGAAACTATTCGATTGGCCTCAAGGAACAGATTATTTTTCCGGAGGTTGATTTAGACAAGATTGAAAAAATCAGAGGATTAAACATTACGTTTGTGACCACGGGGAAACGGGATGAAGAGGCAAAGGCTCTCCTGAAGGGGTTTGGATTTCCTTTTAAGGATTGAGAGGGGATACTGACGCCATAGTGTTTCCTACTTTGTTCGTAAGAAAAGAGTCGGGGAGTACTCGCGGAGGCAGGCGGGTCGATTATTCTGTCTGATCTCCGAGGTAATGATCACATTCGGGAAATATTTTTGCCACTCTTTTAAGGAGGTAATGCTAGCGTGGCCAAGAAAGCGCTCATCGTAAAACAGAAGAAAAAGCCGAAGTTTCCTGTACAAAAGTACAACAGGTGTTTCCGCTGCGGAAGGTCACGGGCATACATGAGGAAGTTCGGTATATGCAGGATTTGTTTTCGAGAACTGGCGCTCAAAGGGGAGATTCCCGGAGTGACAAAAGCCAGTTGGTAAAACGTTGAACTTTGAACGAGGAGCAGTTATATGGGGATGACAGACCCTATTGCTGATATGCTGACAAGAATTCGGAATGGTTCCAAGGCGGGCAAAAAGTGGGTGAGTATCCCTGCTTCGAAACTGAAGCGGGAACTGGCCCACATTCTCACCGAAGAGCATTTCATTGAGCGGTGTGTCTATCACGAGGATGGAAGGCAGGGAGAGCTGCAGGTTTTTCTCCGGTATGATAAATCTGAGAAGCCGATAATAAAAGGTATTCGGCGAATTTCAAAACCCGGCCTGAGGAAGTACTCTCCCGCGAACGGACTACCACGGGTACTCAACGGGCTCGGGATAGCTGTTATTTCCACATCAAGCGGCGTAATGACCGACCGTGACGCCAGAAAAAAGGGTGTCGGCGGTGAGGTTGTCTGCTACATTTGGTAAGGTGTAAAGGGAGAAAGCTGTGTCACGAATTGGGAAGCAACCGATACAAATCCCCGATGGCGTTACGGTGGACATAAAGGGAAACATGTTGACCGTCAAAAGCGCAAAAGGGCAGTTGGAAGTTCCGGTTTCGGATAAAGTACAGGTCTCGATCGACGGCTCAATCATCACTGTTTCCCCGCGTGATGACGACAATAGCATCAAGGCGCTCTGGGGATTGACGAGAGCTTTGATCAACAACGCGGTTTTGGGCGTACACCAGGGTTGGGAGAAAGTGCTTGAGGTCCGAGGCATCGGGTATCGTGCCCAGGTCAAGGGCAACAACCTCGATCTTCAGGTAGGTCAATCCCACCCGATCGAGGTGAAACCACCTGCGGGGGTAAGCTTTGAGGCGGCACAGGAATCGATCGAGGGTGAGAATGTTCAGGTAGTAAAGGTGCGAGGCATCGACAAGCAGCTTGTCGGCGATGTTTCCGCTAAAATCCGTGCCTTCAAGCCGCCCGAGCCGTACAAGGGCAAGGGCATCAGGTATCGTGGTGAATACGTACGAAGAAAAGCTGGTAAGGCAACCGGCTAATAAACAGGAGTTTCAGAGACAATGAAATATCCCAAAAAGGAAAAGTTATCTCCCAGAAAGATCAGGGCGAAACGTG
This sequence comes from uncultured bacterium, assembly GCA_964456585.1. Lineage (GTDB taxonomy): Bacteria > Latescibacterota > Latescibacteria > Latescibacterales > Latescibacteraceae > Latescibacter. The sequence continues at coordinate 49,133 of CAYWBT010000002.1, read as the reverse complement.
TCCGGAAAAAGATCTTCGGGACACCGGAGACTCCGAGGTTGTCGGTGTACCGGAGCTTGACAAATGTGTATGCCCAGATCATCGATGATACGAAGGGTGTTACGCTGGTTGGTGTGTCATCGGCTGACAGTGTAATCCGGGGAATGGGTATCGAAGGCGGGAAAACCCAGGTGTCACGGGCTGTGGGAAAACTAATTGCCGAGCGGGCACGGGAAAAGAACATTGAAAAGGTCGTGTTTGACCGGGGCGGATGTCTTTACCACGGTCGTGTCAAAGCAGTGGCCGAAGGTGCCCGTGAAGGCGGACTCAAAGTGTAACGGCAACAGGTGAATTGAATATTCAGCAGTCGTGCGCGGATAATTAAAAAGCCCGTTGCTGAAGGAGAACGAGAGGAGAAGGAAGAGCTTGCAAAGACGGCAGGAAAAAGAGAGTGAATTCAGTGAGAACGTGATTCACATCAACCGGGTAGCAAAAGTTATCAAGGGCGGTCGCAGATTTTCGTTTAGTGCCCTCGTTTCGGTCGGCGACAATAAAGGCAGGATCGGAATCGGCCTCGGCAAGGCATCAGAAGTATCCGAGGCAATTCGCAAGGGAACGGAAAACGCCCGGAAGAACATGATTTCGATCCCAGTCGAAAACGGTACCATTCCCCACACGATACTGTGTAAGTATTCGGCGGCGAAGGTTCTGCTCAAACCGGCCGCACCGGGAACGGGTCTGATAGCAGGTGGAGCAGTACGTGCCGTGCTCGAGCCGGCGGGGATAAGAAATATCCTGGCAAAATCGCTCGGAACTTCGAATCCTCACAACGTGGTGAAAGCCACGATGAAGGGCTTGTCCGAACTCCGTAATATCGAAGCGGTTTCGAGAATGCGCGATCTGCCGATCAACAAAATACGGTAGGTTGCCGGTACGGTTTGCCATCCTACGACTGGAGTCGACCGGAGAGGCGAAGTGTGAACATAAACCGCTCGTCTTGAGTGGTGAAGAAAAACCGACGCTGTCATGTGGGTTTTGTACCAGATTAAGAACAGGGGATGAAATGGCTCAGTTGAGTATAAAACAGGTTCGATCGGCGATTGGTCGAAGAATTGATCAAAAACGAACCCTCGTCGCCTTGGGTATTACCCGGATGGGTGGAGAGGTTGTGCATACCGATACGCCGCAGATCAGGGGCATGATCAACAAGATCAGCCATCTCTTAGAAGTCAAGGAAGTGAAAGAATAACTGGTAGCGAATATACAATATACGAGGTCCACGTGAAGCTCAATGAATTACAGATTCCTTCTCAGGCAACGGCAAAGGCCACGAAAAGGCGCGGAAGGGGTGCCGCTACCGGACAGGGATGTACTGCCGGCAGGGGGCACGGAGGCCAGAAATCACGCTCTGGCGGAAAGCCGCGTCGCGGTTTCGAGGGCGGTCAGATGCCGCTCATCAGGAGAGTGCCGAAACGAGGATTCCACAATTTATTCCGGAAGGAATACGAGATTGTCAACCTGTCTGATATCACACAAAAAGACCTGACAGGCGAGGTGAATCCCCAAGTTCTCAAGGAGGCAGGTCTCATCAAAAAAACCGCTTCGAAGGTGAAAATCCTGGGCGGCGGCGACATTAAAAAAGCCCTGAATATAAAGGCTCATGCATGGAGTGCGTCGGCCGAGGAAAAAATCAACAAGGCCGGTGGGACAATCGAGGTGATGTGATATGCTGAATACTGTTAATAGTTTGTTTAAAATACCGGATTTGCGGAAACGCATTACGTTCGTGCTCCTCATGACCATCGTCTACCGGATTGGTAGCAAGATTCCGATTCCCGGCATCAACGCCGATGCACTCATGGCGTACATGAGCAGCCTCAATAACACCCTTTTCGGCATGTATGACATGTTTGTGGGCGGTTCGTTCACCCGGATGAGTATTTTTGCGCTTGGAATCATGCCCTACATTTCCGCGTCGATTATCATCCAGCTACTCGGCTCGGTGGTTCCGTTTTTCCAGCGTTTGTCGAAGGAAGGTGAAGAGGGGCGCAAAAAACTGACCCAGTACACGCGGTATGGTACGGTCATACTGGCAGCGGCTCAGGCGTTCGGCATTTCGAAGTGGCTGGAAAATATGCAGACGTCCGGCGGGTATCCCATCGTTCACAATCCCGGAATCGGATTCATGTTTCTGGTGATCACCACCATCGTTTCGGGTACGATCTTTATCATGTGGCTCGGAGAGCAGATGACCGAGCACGGCATCGGGAACGGTATATCGATCATTATCTTTGTTGGTATTATCGCGCGGTTTCCTTTCGCGGTGAAGATGCAGATTGCCGAGTTACAGGCTGGCACCATGAGCCTGTTTACCGGGGTGTTTCTCGTAGTGTTCATGGTGGTCGTTATTGCGGCAGTCGTTCTCTTGACGCAGGGACAGCGGAGGATTCGTGTTCAGTATCCCAAGAAAGTTGTCGGGCGTAAGATATACAGCGGTCAATCAACGTACATTCCCCTACGGGTCAACACAGCGGGGGTGATTCCGATTATCTTTGCCCAGGCGATCATGTTCGTACCGAGCACGATTGCAACCCTGATTCCCTGGGAACTTTTCCAGTACGCCAAGAATTATTTTGAGATGAGCCACCCGGTTTATTGGTTTTTTTACGGTTTATTAATCATTTTCTTCACCTATTTCTATACCGCCATCGTTTTCAACCCCGTCGATCTTGCTGATAATCTCAAGAAGTACGGTGCGGTTATTCCGCAGAAACCCCCCGGAAAGAAGACTGCTGAATATATTGACAGGATTCTAACGAGGATTACCCTTCCGGGATCGGTATTTCTCGCGATCATAGCGATCATGCCGTTTTTCATCGGGCGCTTCGGCAAGGTGAACTACAACTTCGCCTCGTTCTTCGGCGGTACCGGTCTGTTGATCGTGGTTGGTGTTGCGCTCGATACCCTCCAGCAAATCGAAGCAAAGATGGTCGAACGGCACTATGAAGGCCTGCTCAAGGGTGCGCGCCTTCGGGGCCGCAGGTAGCTCATAGCAAGCTCCCTCTGACTGGAACGGATGAAGTCGGTGAGAGTTGGGAAGAAAAAAACGGGAAAGGAACATACGTGAAACTTATTCTTCTCGGCGGTCCGGGAGCCGGTAAGGGAACCCAGGCGGCGAAGCTTAGAGAGCATTTCGGCATTCCGCACGTTTCGACCGGTGAAGTTCTTCGTGAGGCACGCGCCGCCGGTACCGAGTTAGGCGTGAAAGCCGGTGAGTACATGGATGCGGGAAAGCTCCTGCCGGACGATATCATCCTGGGTATCATCGACGAAAAACTGGCGTCACCCGACATGAAGAACGGATTTCTGTTCGACGGTTTTCCCCGGACGATTCCGCAGGCGGAAGGTCTCGATGAAATGCTCGCTCAACGGGATTTGGAACTTGATGCGGTGGTGTCGATTGAGGTACCCGACGTCGCGGTCATCGACAGACTGCTCAAGCGTGCCGAAGTCGAAGGCCGGAGCGATGACAATCGTGAAACGATAGAGAACCGTTTGCGGATATACTACGAACAAACGGAACCCTTAAAGGAATACTATGGACGACGCGGTTGTCTGAAACCTGTGGAAGGTGTTGGCACAATTGAGGATATTTTTGATAGAATAAAGGCTGTTCTTGTCAAATGATACAAATTCGTTCCGAAGATGATATTGAAAAGATCCGGTCTGTCTGCAGACTGGCGGCAGAGGCGATGGAAGTCGCCAGGGATACCGTTATAGTGGGGATAACGACCCGGGCCGTTTCTGAGAAAGTCAGAGACTTCATCGAGGCGGGCGGTGCGAAAGCGGCATTTCTCGGTTATCAGGGTTTTCCGGGTGCGATTTGTATCTCGATCAACGAGGAAGTTGTTCACGGGATTCCGAGTGAGAGGATAATCAAGGATGGTGATGTAGTAAAAATTGACCTCGGGACCTATAAACATGGATTTTATGGTGATATGGCGAGGTCGTTTACGGTCGGAGCGGTGTCCGCGGAAGCTGGGGCACTCCTGATGACCACGGAGGATTCCCTCTATCGTGGGATTGCGGCGGCGGTTACGGGAAATCATGTTGGGGAGATTGGCCAGGCTATTCAGTCCTTTGTCGAGGCGCGTGGGTACGGTGTCGTTCGGGCGCTTGTCGGGCATGGCATCGGCAGGCATCTCCACGAGGAACCACAGGTGCCGAACTTCGGCAGGGCAGGTGAAGGAGCGAGGCTGAAAGAGAGAATGGTGCTTGCCATCGAACCGATGATTAATATAGGGACCTGGGAGGTCGAGACGCTGGATGATGACTGGACTGTTGTTACGATGGACGGTAAACTTTCGGCGCACTTTGAAAATACCTGTATAGTACGCGATGGTTCCCCTGAGATACTTACGCTCATGAATGGAGAGGAAAGATGGCAAAGGACGATATAATAACAACGGAAGGTGTTGTTGTAGAATCGCTTCCGAATGCGACGTTCAGGGTTAAGCTGGAAAACAATCATGTTATACTGGCACATATTTCCGGCAAGATGAGAATGCATTTTATCAAGATATTGCCGGGCGATAAGGTGACTGTTGAACTTTCTGTATATGACCTGACCAAGGGGCGAGTCGTGTATCGTTACAAGTAGGTTGCGGGGAGTGCCGGATGTTCTTGAAGAGCGTTGATCACGGGAAGGAATGATAGAGAAGAGGTGGTTATCAATGAAAGTGAAAGCATCGGTGAAGAAACGTTGCAAACAGTGCAAGCTTATCAAGCGGAAAGGGATACTGCGCGTCATCTGTATCAATCCGCGGCACAAACAGCGACAGGGTTAGTTTTTTTATAAAACGGAGGTTATAGTACGTGGCACGAATAGCGGGAGTTGATCTGCCAAAGGAAAAGAGAACCGAGGTGGCCTTAACACGGATTTATGGTATCGGTCCTTCAAGCGCGAAGAAAATATGCGGAGAAGCCAAAATACCCGATGACTCACGTGTTAAGAATCTCACCGAGGACCAACTCAACCGTCTTCGCCACTGTATTGAGGAGGAGTACAAGGTTGAGGGGATTCTCCGAAGTGAAGTAACCATGAATATCAAAAGGCTCTTGGATATCGGATCGTACCGAGGCCTGCGGCATCGACGAGGTCTTCCGGTTCGCGGCCAGCGTACACAGACGAATGCCCGAACTCGTAAGGGTCCGAAACGAACGATTGCTGGTAAGAAAAAGAAAAAATAATGTTGTATTGTCATGTACAAGTAGATAAAGGAGGTGTCTAGTGGCGGCGCCGAGAAAACGGACGAAAAAGAAAGATAAGAAGGCGGATCCACTTGGAGTAGCCCATATCAAGGCTACGTTCAATAACACCATTATAACCATTACCGATAAACAGGGAAACACGATCTCATGGGCTTCTGCCGGCAAGGTTGGCTTCAAGGGTTCGCGAAAGTCAACACCATTCGCTGCCCAGACCGCCGCTGATGTTTCAGCGAGAGAGGCAATTGCCCTGGGAGTTAAAAAAGTTGAAATTTTTGTCAAGGGGCCAGGTGTCGGACGAGAGGCGGCGGTACGATCTCTCCAGGCGGCGGGTCTCGATGTGACCGCGATAAAGGATGTTACCCCCATTCCTCATAATGGGTGCAGACCTCCCAAGAGACGCAGGGTATAAGAAATGAGAGAAGTAACGGAGGCGATAGTATATGGCTAGATTCAGAGGCTCACTGGTGAAGAAGTCAAGAAGACTCGGTATTCCCCTTTCCGACAAGGCGGCGCGGATCATGGAAAAACGTCCGAATCCGCCCGGTCAGCACGGGGGCAGGATGAAACACAAGATGTCTGATTATGGCAGGCATCTTCTTGAAAAACAACGCTTCAGATATACCTACGGATTACTGGAAAAGCAGTTCCGTAACTATGTATTCAAGGCTATGTCCAAGTCCGGCGTGGCAGGTGAGAACCTCCTTCAGAAGCTGGAAACGAGATTGGACAACCTTATTTACCGGGCTGGTTTTACCCGTACTATGTGTGAAGCACGACAGCTCGTGACCCACAAACACGTTCTCGTTGACGGAAAGTGCATCAATGTTCCTTCTTTTCAGGTGAAACCCGGTATGAAGATCCAGATGAACAAGAAGATGCTGAACAATCCCCAACTCCGTGAAACGGTGGGAAAATCTGCAAATTTAACGTTTCCATACCTTGAGGTCTTACGGCCGGACCTGAGCATCACCTTGACGGAGATGCCGCTACGGGAAATGATCCCGGTTACGTTAGATGAAAACATGGTTATCGAATATTACTCCAAGTAAACTGTACGCACGATAACCTTTATGAAAGGTGAATCCGGGTATGAAATGGAAAAGTCTTCATATGCCCAAAAGTGTAGAAGTTGATGACCAGACTTTAACCGACAGTTATGGAAAGTTTGAGATTCAACCGCTCGAGCGAGGTTTTGGCATTACTTTAGGAAACGCCCTCAGGCGTGTTTTGCTCTCCTCCATCCAGGGAGGGGCGATAGATTCGATTTTGATTGAAGGTATTCATCATGAGTTTTCGACACTTCCCGGAGTTGTTGAAGATATTCCGGAGATAATCCTGAATCTCAAAGAGATTGATATAAAGCTTCTTTCGGATGAACAGGCAGAAATCTCGATCGAGATAAAGGGACCAAAGAAATTTGTTGCGGGTGATCTTGCCGTTGATTCACGGTTCGAGATCATGAATCCCGATCATTATATTGCCGAGTTGGATGTCGATGGTGTTTTCAAGGCAGACATCGTTATCAGCGATGGAAGGGGATATGTTCCTGCCGATGAAAAGAAGAACCACAGCAACCTTTCGGTTGACACCATCATGATGGATTCAATATACAGTCCGATCCGGAAGGTGAATTACACGGTGAGTAACGCTCGTGTCGGCCATCGAACCGACTATGACAAGCTCATTCTTGAGATATGGACGAACAAGACCATTGCACCGTCCGACGCGCTCGCATATGCCGCAAAAGTTCTGTCCGACCACCTGAAGCTCTTCATCAATTTTGAAGAAGAATTTGAAGAGGCTGAGGAAGAAGAAGTTTTTGATGAAGAGAAACTCCGCATTGCCCAACTCCTGGACACTCCCGTTGAGGAAATGGAGCTTTCTGTCCGCTCCTCGAACTGTCTCAAGGCAGCCGGCATTAAGAGCATCCGTGACCTCGTTACCAGGTCTGAGGCCGAGATGCTCAAATACCGTAACTTCGGCCGTAAATCTTTGAGCGAGTTGAACGAGGTGCTGACCAGCATGGGACTGTCATTTGGGATCAATGCGGTGATGTATGATGAGGAATTTGCAAGATATCAGAAAAGTGGAAAGGCGGATAATAGGAGATGAGACACCAGAAAAGTGGCAGGAAACTTTCGAGGCGGAAAGAGCATCGGAAAGCAATGCTTTCAAATCTTGCCGTTTCGTTGATAGAATACGGCAGGATAAAAACCACCAGTGCAAAGGCGAAAGAGATGAGGCCCTTTGTCGAACGGATGGTTACCTTTGCACGTCGCGGTGATCTACATGCCAGACGAATCGTGCTGTCCCGTCTCGGAAACGCTGCCGCTGTGAAGAAACTGTTCGATGAAATCGGTCCGCAGTTTATCGATCGTTCCGGTGGATACACGAGGATTTTGAAACTTGGCTTCCGCCCGGGAGATAATTCCCCGATGTCGCTCATCGAGTTTGTTGCTGAGGAAATTGATAAGAAGCCGGCCAAGAAAAAACCTTCGAAATCCAAGGAAAAACCGGTCAAGGCAGCGGTGAAGGAGGAAAAATCGGCGGCAGAAGGCATGGAAGAACAGCCGGAAGAAATCAAAGCAGCAGCCGAGGTATTACCCGAGCCGGTTGAAGCTCCTGTCGAGAAACCGGAGGAAGTGGTTACCGAGACGGCCGCCCCACCAGTTCAGGAGACTGCCGAAACAGAAGCGGAAGAGGACACATCCGCGCAACCCGAAGCGGAGAAGGAAGACGAGAAAGCAACCCCGGCGGCTCAAGAAGAAGTGGCCGCTGAAGAAACAGGAGCACACGAAGCCGAAGCAACCACCGGGGATGCATCGGATGAGCCAGATCCCGAAAAAAACGATGACCCCGCAGAAAGTGAAAAATAGAGAATTTACCTCTCATAATCGATATGAACATCATAAAATCTGAACATACAGCTGGGTGTGGAAAACGTTTTTCTGCACCCTTTCATTTTATTGTCGCCCTCACGCTTATTGCTGGCGCGATGGCGCTGCAGGCGCCGACTTCCCCTGCCGCTACCACTGTCCGCTCCCTCTGGGTGGTGCGCAGTTCGATAACGACTCCCGGGAAGGTTGAAGAACTGGTAAATTTCGCCAGCCTTCATGGATTTACCACCCTTTTCGTCCAGGTACGGGGCAGGGGCGATGCCTTTTACCGAAGCTACTTCGTTCCCGGTCCCGAAAACTACCCAAACATCCCGGACGAGTTTGATCCCCTTAAGCGGATTATCGAGCTTGCCCACGTCAAAGGGATCGAGGTACATGCCTGGTTCAACATGTATTACACCTGGTCGTTCAACAGCCCGCCCGACAATCCGGAGCATATCGTTCATTCGCATCCCGAATGGTTCATGGTTTCGCTCGAGGGAATGAAGATGAGCGAGCGTCCGATGGAACTCTTGAAAGATGACTATCTCGAAGGCCAATATATATCTCCCCTGTACCAGGAGGTCAGGAATTACCTCTCACGCGTCATCACCGAGGTGATGGTTACCTACGATATTGACGGGGTTCACTTGGATTACGTGCGATATCCGGGGCGTGGTTACGATTTCAACCAGCAGGCGCGGCACCAGTTCCAGGCCCGGTACGGCGTTGATCCCGTTGCTGTTGTCCGAATGGGTGAGGCAGTCGATCCAAAACTCGAATATCTCGAAAAATGGGCTGATTTCCGAGTCAGTTACATCGACCAGCAGGTGATGAGCATCAAGAGGCGCATCAATTTGGTGGGGAAACGGATCAAGCTTTCTGCAGCGGTGAAGCCCGCTTCAGACCAGGCGTACTTCGAGTTTGGGCAGAACTGGGTTGGCTGGCTCAATGAAGGAATAGTTGACTTCGTGGTCACCATGAGTTACTTTCCCGAAACAGACTGGATTGAGGATGTACTCCGGGATTCCCTGAAAAAGGTCGATCGCCGAAAGGTCATCGGTGGTGTTGGAGCGTACATGATTCCGCCTGAACGTATGGTTGAGCAGGTGCGGCTCATGCAAAAACTTGATCTCATGGGATATAGTATATTCTCCTATACCACATTCACCGAAAATCCGGACTACGCCGTGATCGTCGATACCTTGCTCGATGATGACGATTCAGATCATGCCGACGAATGAACGACGCTGTTACAACGGGATGACATACTTCTTTGGCACAGAAATCATACAGGCACGGTCACGTCTGAAGGGCTGATGAACCCGCCCCTGTTAATACTGCCAGGCACCTATTACATGCGGGACGGATGGGATTGGTATCCACTGTCCCCGCAAAGATCTGGAAAATGAACGGGCAATTTCTCAAGGAATGCGAAAGAATCATCGGCTCACGGTATGTGGAAACCTCTTCCGATCCGCCGGTTTTCTCGCCCTCAAGCGAGGCGGCACTGCGCGAACTCGTTCACCGCATCAGTACTGAAAAGTACCCAGTCCGCCTTTTTGGAGGCGGCACCTTCCCGACTCCCGAAGTTTCGGGCGATACGATCTCCATTTCTACCAGGAATCTTGCGCGGATTAAGGAGGTTCATCCCGATGATTTCCTTATGGTGGTTCAGGCGGGCGTTGTCGTGGACGATGCCGCCGCTGCCGCCGAGGAATCGGGATTGTACCTGCCCCTGGACATAACCTCCGGCGACAGTGCAACCATCGGGGGAGCGTACATGACCGATGCGGTGGCGCCCGGGGAAACCGGCTACGGTCCGTTTCGTGAGTCGGTTCTCGGAGTTAGCTGTCTGACCGCCAGCGGTGATGTGGTCACCTTCGGCGGACGAACCGCTAAGAATGTGACCGGGTATGATGTTACCCGCTTCCTTGCGGGAACACGGGGGCTCTTTGCCATTGCGGTGGAGTTGATTCTGAAAGTACGGGTCTTCCCGGAATCCAGGATCATGGTGATGGCGCACTTTTTCAACCATGCGGGAGCGTGCCGCGCGGTATCGAGGGTACTCGCAGACTTCGGAGAGGTGAAACGCTTCGAATTGGTGGCGCTCGATGGTTTAGCTGGTGCGGTCATGATCGGTGTCGGATTCGAGGGAATGAAGTCCCTCGTACGGAGGGAAAGCGGACGTTTGGCAGAACTGCTTGTGGCAGACGGTGCCGAAACGGTTGTTTGTAAGAGCTACAAAACCTTCTGGAAAAAACGCCGTAAGGCGGCTGCCAAGATGGCGGGCCATGGATTGTACATCATCTCCGTGCCGCGGGTTTCCGTACCGTCGTTTCTGGAACGGATCAGTGCGATCTCTCCCGATCTCCCGATCATCGGCCACCCGCAGCTCGGCAGGTTTCATGTCAGGTGTCATGATCGTGATACGATGGACAGAATTACCACCATAGCGCTTGCTCTCGGCGGCAAGCATCCTGTCGCGTGGTATACCACGGTAAAGGGGATCGATCAACTGTTCGATCGACCGACACTTGCGTTTGCCCGCTCACTAAAGGGAGAACTCGATCCTGCGGGTGTACTCAACCCGCACTTTGGACTGCAATGAAAAAAGGCGATATTATCAGAATCACTATAGAGAACCTTGCACCGGACGGCAGCGGAATGGCCGAGGTTGACGGGCGTGTTGTGTCGGTGAGGGGTGCCCTGCCCGGAGATGAAGTCGAGGTGAGGGTTCAAGCACTCAAGCGTTACTCGGCGCGTGTCAGGCTCGAGTCGTTTATCTCCCACGGGATCGAACGCACCTGCGCGGAGTGTCCCCATTTTCCCCGGTGTGGCGGATGCCGATGGCAGGACGTCCCCTACGAGGTTCAGTGCACGTTGAAGGCGGAACTGGTACGTGAAACCCTCAACGGCATACCCGGTATCAATCCCTTGAAACAACTATCGTTTGTGCCTTCCCCCGATATTGTGTACTATCGCAACAAGATGGAATTTTCCTTCGACTGTCGCCCGGGAACAGACGACTTCAAGCTGGGGCTGCATGAGTTTGGAAGGTATGACCGTGTCTTTACTGTTACCGCCTGCCGTCTCGAGTCCCCGGTATCGAACCGTGTGATTACCGCAACGAGAGATTTTGCAGTCAAGCACGGTCTGACAGCATACGGATTGAAATCGCACATCGGTTTGCTCCGCTTCCTCGTGGTGCGCGAGGGCAAGAACACCGGTGATGTTATGGTTAACCTGGTAACCTCCGGGGAGGCGTTCGATCTTCGGGACGAGTATTGCCGTGTGTTGCTCGACGAAGTGCCGGAAGTATCAACGATTGTGTGGAGTATTAATCGCAGCACGGGAAGTGTTGCGGTGGGGGAAGAGCGTGTTGTCCTGTACGGAAATGGTAGTATCCGGGAGAAGATCGGTCCGTTTACCTACATCATCTCGCCCGATTCGTTTTTCCAGACCAATCCGCACCAATGCGAAAACCTCTATAGGACCATCGTCGATTTCTGCAAGTTGTCGGGTAGCGAGCATCTCCTCGATTTGTACTGCGGCACCGGTTCGATCGGCATCTATCTTGCGGAAAAAGCCGGGAGGGTGACCGGCGTCGAGATGGTCGAAGATGCGGTGCGGGATGCACAAAAAAACGCCGAAATCAATGGTATCGAGAATATCATGTTTATCGCGGGAAAGGCGGAAAAGATCATTCACGAGTCCATGGACGGATTCGATGTCGTGGTGTGCGATCCCCCGCGGGCAGGTATCCACCCGAAGGTTTTGCATCAGCTGGTGCGCATGAGGATTCCGCGCATGGTGTATGTATCCTGCAATATCAAGGCTATGCCGAACGACCTCGAGATGCTGTTCATGGCCGGGTACAACATCACGAACGCCGCCGTGTTTGATATGTCACCGCATACCCCTCATATCGAGACGGTGCTTCTTCTCGAACTGCCCTGACTTGAAGGGTCTGACGGCGACATCGCGCTCATTCCTATCGGTGCTTCGCCATACCGGCACTGCATATATTTCCCGAATACCGCAGTGAGAAAGACGCCCCTTGCTTTCGTAACTCATGGGAGAAACTAGCGAAGATGGATGACCGTGCCGCACACTTTCTGCTCTCCGATGCGGGAAGAACCGTTCTGTCCTCCATCGGGGAGGGAACCGGAGATACGCTCACGATTGGGACACGTCTCAGGAAACACTACACGGACATCGACCCGGCATTCCTCGCCGCTGCAATGGAACTGGCCGACGCGCGCAGGCTGGGAGTGCGAAAGTTTACGCGAGCACGGGATATGTACTTCACCCGTGAGTCCCTCGAACAGGCAACCGGCGAGAATGTTGCCGCACACCGGGCGGAACGCTTCTCCGGGCTGGAGAGCGTCTGCGATCTGTGTGCGGGAATCGGGGGTGACTCGATTGCTCTCGGCAAGGTGGTTACACACCTCACCTGTTACGAGCGCGATCCGGTCAGGAGCCTGTTCTGCCGTGAGAATCTCGCGGTTCATGGTATCACGGTGCGGATGATTGAAGAGGATGTTGGTGAACAGGTGGCAAACCTGCAAAATTTCGATGCAGTCTTTATCGATCCCTCGCGACGCCGGGGCTCGAAGAGGACACGAAGCCTCTACGACATGGAGCCGCCTCTTCGTACGGTTGAAAAGATACTGCGCATGGTTCCCCGCGGTGCGGTGAAACTTCCACCCTCCACCACCAGAAGCACCCTCTCATTTTCCCACGAACTCGAGTGGATATCCACCGCAGAAGGACTCAAGGAAGCAGTGGCATGGACGGGTGATTTCCCGCGGGCAGAGATATCGGTCACCTTGCTTCACCGGGGAGTCAGCCTCTGCGATCATGAACTGCCTGTTGGGGAACCGCCGATTACTCCAGCCGGCGCATACCTGTATGAACCCGATCCGGCGCTGATCAGGTCTGAACTCCTCGGAAGAAAAGCAGCGAGCCTCGGGATGAGTCTCATCAGCAGAGACATTGCCTACATGACCGCAGACGATTTCGTCGACGATCCGTTTTTCCGGGCATTTCGAACGGTGGCATCGATGAAATTCAACCTCAGGAGGTTGGAACAGACGCTGAACGATATGAACGTGGGCAATATCACGGTGAAGAAGCGCGGTTTCCCGATGCTCCCGGAAGAGGTCATCGCGAAACTCCGCCTCCGGGGAGCGGCGAGCGCCACAGTGATTCTTACGAGGGAGTTGGATGTTCATACAGCGTTCATCGTTGAGCCGATCGGGGGAACAGCGTAAGGGAAGATAATCGGTCTGACAACACTAAAAAAAGTTGTGTTTCAGTGCGAGATTGCTAATTTTAAGAGAGGGGTGCTGCCCGCTCGAGAACATTGATTTTGGAATCCCGTCAGTTGGCCGGTGGTGGTGGTGGCAGGGGAATACCATGCAGGTAACAGAAACATCCCGGGGAGAGATGGTTATAGAATGAAAAACATGGAGGCAGGAATACTGACGGTTTTTCTCATGGCCGCGCAACTGTGTGGCTGCGGAGAGGAAGCGGTTGAAGAAATCCGTGTCATCGATCGTGAGCACATGAAACTGGTGGTGCTGCGTGGAGAACGAACCCGGTATGAGAACTTTTACGAGGCCGATTTTGTCATCATGGGAGGCGGTCTGGGAGGAATTGCGGCGGCACTGGCCGCGTGTTCGTCGGGACGTATGACGATTCTCATCGAGGAAACGGATCACATCGGCGGCTGTTTCACCGAACAGGATACGTCACGATATCTCGATAACCGCTTTGTCGAAACGTCCGGGTCATCGCCCCGCTACCTCGAGTTTCGCGAACGGATCAGGGAGTGGTATCGGCAAAAGGTTCTCGACCAGCCGGAATTCATGTCGCCGGTGTATGCCGACCTCGGCGATTTCAACACGAATCGGTTTTGCTTTGAGACGGATGCGGCGATCGATGTCATCCGCAGCATGCTCAAGAAGTATGTAGATCGTGAAAACCTGATCATACTGAGACGCCATAAAATATACAGCGCCACGAGATTCAATCTTAAAACAGCGTCCGTGCAGGTGGTTGACCTGGATAACAAGGTACTCAACCAGGTGACCGGCTGGATGTTCATCGACGCCACGGAGACCGGGGATGTGCTGCCCCTCGTCGGTATCGAGAGCGTTATCGGCAGTGAGAGCAGGGAAGATACGGGCGAACCGCATGCCGCCAATGAGGCCGACAGTCTCAGTGCCTTCGCGTATTACTACTACGATGCCGGGGTACTCGACACCATAACCGACTTCGGAGAGATCGCTCTTCTCAACAAGCGGCCGGCGGGTGCAGACTCAGTGGGAGTGGTTGCGATAACCCGTGAACCGCGTCGTATGAAATCGTTTGAAAGGATCGTCGAAGAGGATATTGCCGAACCGTTTCAGAGCGGGCCGCGCGCCCGATACTCACGCATGTCGGTCGGTATCGGGTACAGCCCGATCAGGATAACCGGAGCAGAGGGAGAACCGGTCATTGTCGCCACGAAACCATACCAGATTCCACTCACCGCACTGGTGCCCCGTGAATCTGCTAACTATATTTCCGCGGGAAGGACGATCGGTTGTACATACGTTGCATCGAGCGCCTATTCTGCACGTTCAGTCGAGTGGGTAATCGGCGAGAGCGCGGGCGAATTTGCGGCGTTCTGTGCCGGGAACATGATCAACACCCATGAAGTGCTCGCGAATCAGGAATACATCATGTCGCTTCAGGAGTGGCTGGTCGGTCAATGCAACATCCCCCTCTACTGGTATGATGATGTCAAGCCGGGAGACCCGGATTTTGTCGAGGCGCAGTTAACGCCGTTTCGCAATCCGGAAGAAGCAGAGACTGCTAAAACGCTCAGTTTCCGTCACTAACTATCACAAACGCACGAAACCTGTACAGAAATATGGTGAAGTCATGGGAAGAGTAGAGCGCGTGCAACCGGCGGCGCTCATTGCGGGTATCATTTATACCGGTGATGACTTACGAAAGCGGGCGGAACAGGTACTCGGGGAAACGTTCGGGCCGATTGAGTTCACGAGTGCGGCGTTTGACTTCACCATGACCGACTACTATACACCGGAAATGGGGGGCAATCTCCGGAAAGTTTTCTGCTGTTTCAGGTACCCGCTCAAGCTTGAATTCCTGCCTGAAGCCAAGCTCAAAACGAATGCGATAGAGCTCCGGTTTGCCGTCGGTGATGATAACAATCCCCGTCGCACGGTGAATATCGACCCGGGGTATGTGACTCTGGCGAAACTTGTTCTTGCCACTACGAAAGATTACAGCCACCGGATTTATATCGGTGAGGGAATTTATGCAGAAACGACGCTCAGGTTTAAGGACGGAAAGTTCAGCCCCGTTTCAACGACCTACCCCGATTACTCAACACCGCTCGCGATTGCGTTTTTCAACGACGTGCGCGCGTATGTAAAGGAAAACATGGAGCAATGGACGAAAAACAACGGATAGCGTACCTCAGAAACATACTCCGTGAGCACAACTACCGGTACTACGTTCTCGCAGAGCCCACAATAAGCGACGAGGAGTACGATGCGCTCCTCCGTGAGCTCGAGGATCACGAACGGAACCATCCCGAGCTGGTCACCCCCGACAGTCCAACCACGAGGGTTGGCAGCGATCTCACGCGGGAGTTTGCGGCACGGGTACATATGACTCCCATGCTCAGTATCGCGAACACGTACTCCGAAGAGGAGATTATCGGCTTCGACCGACGTATCAGGGGGCTCCTGCCGGGAGAGGATATTACCTATACCTGTGAGCTCAAGATCGATGGGGTCGCAGTGGCCCTGCACTACGATGGCGACATCCTGACCGCCGGGGTGACTCGGGGCGATGGAACCACCGGAGAAGAGATAACCACGAATGTCCGGACGATACACCAGATTCCGCTCAGGCTGCGGGATTCAACCGGCCGGTGTGAGATACGCGGGGAAATCTATATGGAACGCGGCGATTTTGCGGTCATGAACGAGGAGCGAGACAAGGCGGGAGAGAAACTGTTTGCCAATCCGAGAAACGCCACCGCCGGATCGCTCAAGCTCCAGAACCCGAGACTTGTCTCCGAACGTCCGTTGAAATTCTTCGCCTATCGGCTGTTATCCCCGGAGGATCCGGTTACAAACCAGTGGCAGAGCCTTGAACGGCTTGGTTCGATGGGATTCCCGGTTAACGGGAACAGAAGGCGGTGTTTATCGACAGGTGAAGTCATGGCATTCGCCGCGGAAATGGAGGAGCGGCGCGACGGGCTTCCCTACGAGATTGACGGTATCGTGGTCAAGGTCGATTCTCTCGACCAGTTCGCCCGGCTCGGATCGACCGCGAAAAATCCACGCGGAGTCATCGCTTACAAGTTCCAGGCACGGCAGGCGACAACAATTATCCGCACAATCAGGCTCCAGGTGGGCAGAACCGGCGTAGTGACACCGGTTGCGGAATTCGAGCCGGTCTTTCTCGCAGGCTCCACGATCAGTCGCGCCACGCTCCACAATGAACAGGAAATCGCCCGCAAGGATATTCGCGAGGGCGACACGGTGGTCATAGAAAAGGGCGGCGATATTATCCCCAAGGTTGTCGAGGTTTTGCCGGATGGGCGTGCGCACGATTCCCAACCGTTTCGGATGCCCGAACGCTGCCCTGTGTGCGGATCGCATCTCGTGCGGGATGAGCGGGAGGTTGCGGTGCGCTGTGTCAACGCCCGGTGTCCCGCACAGGTGGAAGGTCGCATCATTCACTTCGCCTCACGCGATGGCATGGATATCGAGGGACTTGGGCCGTCGCTGGTTACCCAAATTGTCACGTCGGGGATGGTCAGCGACTACGCCGACCTGTACGAAATGAAACTCGACCAGTTGGCGTCATTGGAACGAATGGGGGAGAAAAGCGCTGCAAATATTCTCGAAGCCCTTAAAAAGAGCAGGGAGCGAAACTTCTCGAACCTCCTCTTTGGCCTGGGAATCCGTCATGTCGGCACGGGTGCGGCCCGTCTCCTGGCGGACACTTTCGGTTCCCTCGAGGAGATCATGAACACCGACCGCGAAACCCTCGAGGCAATCGATGACATCGGTCCCATGATGGCCGAGAGCATTGAGAACTTCTTCGCCAACACCGAAAATATCGAGATTATCGAGCGTCTCCGTGCCCACGGGCTGCCGTTCGAGGCAGGCGAGCATCGGGCAGCAGGAAGCGATACCTTTTTCACGGGGAAAACATATGTGCTGACCGGAGAACTGGCGAGCATGTCGAGAAATGAAGCGGCCGAACGCATCCGTGCGCACGGTGGGAAAGTCACCTCATCCGTATCGAAAAAGACCGATTACGTCATCGTCGGGGATAATCCCGGCTTAAAGTACGAACGGGCACGATCCCTCGGAATCGCCTTCCTGAACGAGCGTGAGTTCCTGAATCACCTGCGGTAAGGCGTTTGTGGTAATCTCATCCCGTGAGCACTCCACCAGCCCCCTTGAAAAGAGTACAATCGTCAACCTCCCAAGTGCATAACCTCGGGGCATTCCCCTCTAACGCACCGTTTTCAGGGACGATTGTCTCTTTCCCATACCATACATCGCATCAGATAAACCGTTCGCGTTTCTGGAGGTTGAGCAGTCCCCAGAGCATCGCGATCACCGAACCCACCAGAAGGTATATCCTGTTGTTGAAGATGGTTTCCTCCCATGCCGTCTGGAGGACGTTTTCCGGCGTACCGAATGGATTGAGGAGGAGGTTCCATTCGCTGAGGCTGATCTGTCCCTGTGAAAACCAGAACACCATGCCGATGAGCACCATCACCACGGCAGTGCCGTTGCCGTTCCGGATGATCGTCGAGAACATGAAGGCAAGGCTGCCGATAAAGCAAACCGGAAACATGAGTTGAATGATCATCTTCGTGACCGGAATGTCGATGAGGATGTAGGAGAGTACTACGGCGAGCACAGTCAGGATAACGACGGCAACCAGAAATATCAGGAACAAACGCACCAGCCATACCTTGTAGCGGTAGTTAGGAATACCGAACAGTATTTCGATCATGCGGGTATCGATGTCGTTCTGGATTCCGAAGGTCGTCGGGTAGAAAACGAGCAGGATACCCGGCACGAGCAGGAGCCAGTACCCGGTCGCTTCGCTTGGATCAGCGTTGGCGCTCAGCAGGTTCATGAGGGTTACCCCAAGAAATATCACGACAGCGGCGGTGAGGAAATAAGGGAACTTGTTGGCGAAGATAACCTTCACGTTGTACCTGAACAGTTTGAATGTCACCTGCAGAATGTTGGTCGCGTGATGGGAAAACGTTTTCATGTTCATACCGTATCCTCCGCTCGCACAGCCTGGGGAACTTCGCCAAGAAGCCACAGGTAGGCATCTTCCAGGGTTGGATTGACCGTGATCGCTTCCGGATGCGGTTTCGTTTCGGCAAGGCAGCGAATCCTGATTCCCTTATCGAACTTCATGTGGTGCACGATTCTGATCTCATGCCGCAAGGTTCCGAACTCTTGCTCGCTCACGACGAACTGCCAGACATTTCCCCTGGCGGAGTCGATCATTTTGGCAGGTTTGCCGATGTAGTAGAGGGCGCCGCGGTTGAGTACGGCGAGCTTGTTGCAGGAACTGGAAATATCCTCGATAATGTGGGTGGAGAATATCACGATCCTGTCGCGGCTCAGTTCGACGAGCAGGTTTCTGAAGCGAATGCGCTCTCGGGGGTCGAGTCCCGCAGTCGGCTCATCCACCACGAGGATCCGGGGAAGGTGGAGAAGGGTCAGCGCGATACCAACCCGCTGTTTCATGCCTCCCGAGAATGAGTTGATCTTCTGATGTTTATGGTCGTCGAGATGGACTGACTCAAGCACGTAGTTCACAATATTTTTCCGTTTCTCACTGTCATAGATGCTTTTGAGGATCGCTAAGTAGTCAAGGAATTCGTATGCAGTCATATTTTCATAGGTTCCGAATTCCTGCGGCAGGTAGCCGATGAGACCCTGGAGCTCTTCGCGTTTCGTGCGGTAATCGTTCTCGTTGATAGAAATGGTTCCCATCGTCTGATTCAATATACCGCAGATGATACGCATTATGGTTGTTTTACCGGCGCCGTTCGGTCCCAGAAGACCGAACATGCCGCTTCCGATTTCGAGCGAGACACCATCGAGGGCGTTGAACGGATTTTTCTTTCTTCCGATCACCGGGATGAAGAGCACGAATCGGTAGATATTTTTCCGGAGATTTGCTAATCGGCCGGTCAGCCGCATAATGTTGACCCTGCCCGCATGGAGGCGGTTCGATATGGTGTAAATCCCAAGGGTGGCGACCCAGGCGATGGCGATAAAAGCCAGTATACCGGGTTTGAAATTCCGGGTGGAGAAAAACCACAGATTGAGACCGGGAACCCCCCACAGGATGAGGTGGTAGAGGAGCTGACCGTCACGGCGGTGAATATCCCTGCCCGTTTGGTCGGCCCGATTTTCGAGGTACCTGCGGATCGGCATCAGCAGGAGAAACACGTAGAAGTACGCCACGAGCGAGAGAACGAACTGCCAGAAATTGCTCTCCAGATACCAGTAGGTGAAATAAACCAGAAATCCGAGGAGGGGGATCTGCCACTGGAACGCGGCAAAATCACGCCATGACCGATAATCTTTCACCCGGCCGTAGAGCCGCTCGAGCCTTTCCCCCTTCTTCCATTCGCGCACGAACCTGCTATAGTTGTCGTATATCTTCACGGTTTGCCTGATGGTGATGATGAGCGATTTCTCCTGTCCGACAACATCACTCTGTGCACGGCGTAGGCTGTTCATGACAAAGTAGGTTCCGCCGGGGACTGCCATCACGAGGAAGAACAGGTAGGCAAACTGCCAGAGTACACTCTCGATATAGAGATAGACGAGCAGGCCGCCGGTTATAAACAGGAAGACCTGGAGAAGCTTCATTTTCCAGGAGAGATTCCGCAGCCAGTCGATCGCCATCTCCATCCCCGAGTAGACGGTCGGGATAAAGACCAGCGTAAACAACGTACTCAGCGCAAGACCACCGATCACGGTAATGGCGAACGGCGCGCCGATGCGCGATATCTGCTCAGTATTTCCCATGGCGAGGGGCAGCATGGCGAAGATTGTCGTGATCGTGGTGATGAGAATGGGACGAACACGCGCTTGGCCGGCCATCATGAGCGCCCTCGTCCGGCCGAGCCCGCGCACACGAAGTATACGGGTATAGTCGATGAGAATAATCCCGTTATTGACCACCACCCCCAGGAGTATGAGAAGCCCGATGAGCGAGTTGGCGTTGAAGATCGAATTGCCGGTGAAAATCAGCGCCCAGAACGCCCCGATCGCGGCGAGGGGGATTGTGAACATCATGACAACCGGGGTCGAGAGGGATTCGAACACCGAGGCAAGAATCATGTAAATCAGGATAAAGGCCGCAGCGATAAGGTAGTAGAACTCGTTGTACTCAGTTTCATCGTGAACCAGCTCGACCGCGACACCCGGCGGAAGCGCTATGCTGGCGATAAGGTCCTCGACCTCTTCACGCGATTCGCCGAGGAGCGTTTTGGAATCGGTGATGTCTTCCAGGAAACTGAACGATACCTCGACCTGCTTCTCCTGGTTGATGCGGGTAATTTCCGAGGTGCCGTACGAGTAGATGATCCGGCTCACGTTTTCGAGGACATGGGGCGCTCCTGCACGATCTGGTACCGGGAGTTCCTTGAGATCCGCGAACGTTTTTTCCTCTTCGGGCTCATTGGTTTTGATGATGATGTCGTATTCCTCGGTTCCCTGCTTGAACTTCATATTGGTGGTTGACTCTCGCTGGAACGATGACAACTCCGCGGCAATGTTGTTCAGGGAGATGTCGTACAGGCTCAGAAGCTGGTTGTCGAAGAGCAGGTGTATTTCCGGGCGGTTTCCCGATATACTCAACCGTGCCTCGTTGTTTATCGACTCGAGATTGTCGATGTAGTACTTGACATCTTCTGCGACCGTGCGGATCATGCCGAAGTCGTTGCCCTTGACCACGACCTTTTCCTGGGGACTGCCGATCCCGAACATCCGTTCCAGGGATGCCATGGGATTACTCCGCATACCGCCCCCGAAACGCCTGCTCGACTGGGGCTCGGACATGCTGATGTCGGCCGCGCGGAAATTATCAGCCTGTTCCTCGATTTCGTTTTTAATCTGCGCGATGGTTCTGTTCGCGATCGATTCAAAATCGTCTTTCAGAATAACCGTGATGTTCGCTTCTTCGTCATAGATAGTGCAGACGATATCCTTAATCTCCTCTATACCCGAGATTTTTTCTTCGAAGTCCGCAACGATCGTATCGGTCATTTCGAGGGTGGAACCGCGCGACATGGTCACATACAGGTTGAACTCCGTGAGATCGATCTCGCTCGGCACTGTCATGCTCAAAGACATGCAGATGAGAATACTCGCAAAAAAGGCAACGACCGCACCGATGATCGTCTGTGCCGGGTACCGCATTGCTGTTTTCAACAGGAGGGTATATATCTGAACCAGGCGGTTCCGCTGTGATATACGGTGAAACTTAAAGCTCCGTTCACGGGGCCGCCGCTTGAGGAAGAAGTGGGTTGCCATCGGTACGAGGAGCAACGCCACCACGAGTGAGACGAGGAGAGTCGAGATGATTGAAACGCCGACATGGCGTCCGATGAGTCTTACCAGGTAGTTTGTGGAGAACACGAATGGCAGAAACACGGTTATCGTGGTGAGGGTTGCCGCGAGTATGGCGCGCCAGACCTCGCGTGTCCCCTGAATAACCGCGGTATCGCTATCTTTTCGGTTCTCTACGAGCCGGTAGATGTTCTCGAGGACAACCACGCTGTTATCGAGGAGCATGCCCACTGCGAGAGCGATTCCCACGAGGGTAAAGCTGTTGAGGCTTATGCCGAACGCGTAAAAGAAGTTAAATGCGGTAAACACCGAGATCGGAATCGCCAGCATCATGATAAGCACAAGCCGCAGGTTTCTGAGGAAGAACCAAAGAATGACCACCGCCAATGCGCCGCCGATAAGCGCGAGTTCGATGATGAGGTTGATATTCTCCTCCACATCCGCGGCGGTGTTGGTCTGGATGACGATTTCGATATCCTGGGATGCGAGCCGTTCGTTCAGTTCGCTGATACGTACTACTGTGGTATGGGAGAGTTCAATGAGATTGGTTTGCGAGTCACGGACCAGGCTGATGGAGACCGCCTCCATGCCATTGACGCGGCTGATGGACTCTTGTTCCTTCTGACCGAAGTTGATGTCCGCGATATCTTTGAGCAAGATCGGACCTTCGGGAACGACAATAATGTCCTCGATGTTGCTCACATCGGTGTATTCGGTAAGCAGGTTGACAACGTACCGCCGGTCGTTCTCTCCTGCCCAGCCGAGGAACGTTTTACTCTGGGTATTCTGGGAAATGAGCGACCTGATCCTCGCGGGCGTAATGTTGTATTGGCTGTAGGCGTCTTCATCGAGAATAATTTCGAGTGCCCGGACATTTCCCCCCACGATTTCTACGTTTGCGATACCATCGATGCTCTGAAGTTCCGGGGATACTTTTTCGTCGACAATCGAGCGAATCCGTTCCTGCCCGCCGCTCCCCCTGACCTGGAGGGTCATGAACTGGTTTGACAGCCGCTCGGTATCGATCTTGACCACGTTGATGCGGAATTCCTCCGAGATGGAGGATTTGATCTCGTTCACCCGCTCCTGGAGTTTCAGGTAGGCGTACTTGATCTCGACATTCTGGTTGTAGTAGACGTAGATTGTTCCGCGTTGACTCTGTATGGTGGATTCGATTTCGTCGATTCCCTCCAGCGTGCTGACCGCTCCCTCGAGCGGAATAATCGCCTCCTTCTCCAGGTAATCGGGATCCACATCGATCGTACTGTTCACCATGACGATCAGGAAGGGGACTTCTGCATTGGGAAGGAGTTCCACCGGCAGCTGTGAATATGAAATGTACCCGAGGAGGGTAACGCCGATAAACAGCATGCTGATGAAAACTTTTCGGGTTATAATAAATTTCATGATATCACGGTTTCTCTCATATCGATCGTACATGAACTGGTTCGCCCGGAGGGCAAGCCGGGAAACGGACTCCGGGATCTGTCCGTCGTGGATTCTTCTTCATTCCTAACTGAGAAGTGAAGACAACCGCGTCCCGAGTGCGTCCATAACAGAGTACACACAGGGTATAACAACGAGCGTCAGCAGCGTGGAGGTAATCAAACCTCCAATCACCGCGAGTGCCATCGGCGACCGGAGTGATGCTCCCTCGCCGAAACCGAAGGTCAGCGGCAGGAGCGCCAGGATGGTTGTCAGACTGGTCATGATAATCGGTCGAATACGCCGTTGCCCGGCCTCGATGATCGCATCGAAACGCGAGAGTCCCTCGTTCTTCAACTGGTTGACCGCATCCACGAGGATGATCGAGTCATTGACCGCTATACCGGCAAGCATGATGATGCCGATATATGCCATGATGTTGAGCGATCTGCCGAGTATGAGAAAGATCAGGAGAGCGCCGACAGTGGCGAGCGGTATCGAAAGCAGGATGGTAAACGGGTGGATGAGCGATTCGAATTGCGATGCCAGGACCATGTAGACGAGAATCACCGACAGGATCAGGGCGAATTTCAGGTTGTCGAAGGCCTCACGGCGTTTTTGCTCTTCCCCGGTTATCTCGAACGTGTAGTCCGGAGGAAACGAGAGACTGCTCATTTTCTCATTGATTTCACTGACAACATGGTCGAGCGGCTGTGTCTTCTTCAGATTGGCGGTAATCTTTCCCACGCGTGTCTGGTTTTCCCGCAGTATCTCCTTTGGTGCCAGAGCGTAGCCAATGTTTGCAATCTCATAGAGCGAGATATCGCGATTGTTGGCGGCAATCACAATGTCCTCGAGCTGATGTGCCCCGACTTTCGGCAGTTCGATGGTGATGTCGCGCATTTCACCCTCGCTCTCCCACTTTCCGGCGCTTGTTCCCATGAGCTGGTTACGGATCTCTGTGCCGAGCTGATTGATGCTCACATTGTTTAGGCCGGCCCGTGTACGATCGAGAAGGATTTCGATCTCCGGCCTGCCCTCGTCGAAGCTGGTCTCGATGTTATAGAGGTCTTCGATGGCGCTCAACTGCTCCCGCGCCTGTTCGGTCAATTCCTGGAGTAGTTCGAGGTCTTCCCCCCTGATTTCAACAGCGATCGGCGCGGCTTCTGTCCCGAGGGTCAGTTGCAGGACGGTTTCTTCCTGGGTGATATTCGATTCGAGATCGGGAATTACCGAGAGTATGGCGTCCAAATGCTGGAAGACCATATTTGGCGTCATCAGGGTATTGTCGGTGAGGATAAGTTTAATCGTCGCAGAGTTCTCATCCTTGAGGGCATCGCTCTCATCGGTGCTTTCTACCTCGCTGGGGCCGATGGTGCTGTAGATTGTTTTTACGTTATTCCCCAGGACTCCCTGGATGTTCTTTTCGATATTATCGACCACATTTTCGGTGCGGAAGAGTTCGGTGCCCTCCGGGAGTTTTATATCGATCGAGAATTCGTTGAGGTCTGTCTTGGGCATAAATTCGCTTCCGATCAGGGGGATCATACGGAAGGCGGCGAAGGTGAGTACCACCGCAGCCGTGATGACCAGCCAGCGCATTCCGAGAACGGCAGAGAGGAATTTCTTGTAACGGGGGAACCTGATCGATCGTTCTCTCAACATGGTTTTCGCTGTTCCCCTAAGGATTTTCGTACTCAACATCGGTATGACAAGGATCGCCACCACGAGCGATGACAACAGCGAGAATGCCACGGTCCATGCCTGCTCCCTGAAGAGTTCACCAGCGGTCCCGTGCAGGTATACGATGGGAAGGAACACGACAATCGTGGTCACCGTGGAAGCGGTAATCGCCCCTGCAACCTGCGAGGTGCCTGCGACCGACGCCTCCTTGAGCGTAAGCCCGGATTCGAGGTTACGAAAGATGCTTTCCATGACCACGATTGCATTATCAACGAGCATGCCGGCGCCAAGGGCAAGCCCCCCAAGCGTCATGATATTCAGCGTCAGCCCGCGGAAGTACATCAGGTTGAACGTGGCGACGATCGAGATGGGGATGGCGAGGCTGATGATGATGGTTGCGCTTATTCGCCGGAGGAATACAAACAGGATGAGCACCGCGAAGAAGATGCCGATCAGGGCGGTCTGCTTGACTTCATCGATCGCATTGGTAATGAACGCTCCCTGGTTCTGGATGATGGTCAGTTCATAACCGGGCAGAGCGCGGCGGAGTACGTCGAGGTTCTCGAAGAATGTATCGACGATTTTCACCGTATTGAACTTCGTCTCCTTATAGATGGAGAGACCGAGGCACCGCTTACCATTGATCCGGACAATGTTATCCGGCTTTTTGTTCCGGAACTCGATCTCGGCGATATCCTTCAGGAAGACCGGTGTTTTTTCCCCGGTAGCAGAAGCGGTGTTGGTGAGTACCTCGGGAGTTTTGTAGGTGATGATGAGATTGCTGATATCTTCGAGAGAGTTAAATTCACCGACTCCCCTGATGATATAGTTCAATCCCATCTCGACAATAGAGCCGCCGGAGACATTGCGGTTATACTCATCGATGCGGCTGGCGATGGTTGATGGAGTCACACCGTACGCCTTCATCAGGTAATTGTTCGTGGAAATTACGACTTCCTTCTCCTCCTGGCCCATAATTCCCACATCGGCGATTCCCTCCATGCGGATCAACTCGTTGCGCAGATAGTTTTCCGCAATCCGCCGCAGTTCATCCATGTCAGTGATGTCCGGATGTGACAGGCCGAGGGTGATAATCGGTGTGGCATTGGGATCGTGCTGACTGATGACCAGTTCGTCGATCTCCTCGTTCTGGGTGAAGGAGGTGAGCGTTTTCTGAAGGTTGAGGAACGCCTCGTCCATGTTTGTGTTCCACGCATATTCGACGGTTACCAGCGCTGCCCCAGTTTGGATGATCGAGGAGACCTTCACCGCCCCCTTCTGCTGGATCGAGAGTGCCTCGATGTTCTTAACAAACTGTTTTTCGATCTCTTCGGGAGGACGCTCTCCCGTCTTGATCTCGACGAATATTCTCGGATTGTTGAGATCGGGAAACAGATCCATTCCCAGTTTGCTGAACGAAATGTAACCGAGCAAGAGTACAGCAAGAACGATCATAAAGACCGTAATCGGATATTCGACTGAGAAGCGGGCTATTTTATTCATGAGTCTCGTTTCTGTTTGAGTTGTATGAACGGTGCGGCCGAAAAACAGTCAGCGTGATACGTGTTTCCCAAGCGATATGCTCTCCGCCGTGCACTCATCAAGAACCTCGCGTGTCAGAAGTGTCTTTCTCTTTTCCCGTTTCATCCGCAGGTGAAACCGACTCGGATGTTCCCGGGGAAATGCAGTCCGGATCAGCGGACGATATTCACCTTTGAACGGTTCCGCAGTGTCTCGAATCCCTCGACCACCAGCCGCTCGTCGACTTCCAGCCCGCCGGTGATCTCGACTTCATCGGGATTTTCAAGTCCGGTCTCGATACTGCGCTCGATCGAGGTGCCGCGCTCAACCACGAATACCGTTTTCCTGTTCCTGCGGGAGATGATGATGTCCTTTGGAATGACAATGGTGCTGTCCTTCTGTGCGACGATGACATCGGCCTTGATAAACATTCCCGGCCGCAGGATGAGCTCGTTGTTTTCGACAACAACCGTGGCCTTGAACGTCCGTGTTTCCGGATTGAGGACGGGAGATACCTGGGTGACAATCCCGCTGAGCTTTTTATCCGGCACCGTATAATTGGTCACCCGTACCGGCTGACCTTCGGAAATGCGCCCGAGGAGCTTTCCGGGGAGGTTGATTTCCATGGTAAGCTTCTCGTAGTTCATGATATGCACCATGTCGGCGCCTGCATCGACCTTGATTCCCTCGGTGTAGTAGGGTATATCAGCGACGATACCGTTAAAAGGAGCGATCACCTTCATCTGTTCGAGTTGGATGTTCGCGTTGTCGAACGAATACTGGGCGTCGAGGTACGACCGTTCAGAATCCTTCAGCTCGCGAAGTGTGACACCGCCCTTCTCGTAGAGGGATTGCTGTTTCTCGTGTTCACTTTTCGAAATGTCGAGATTCAGCCGTTGAGATTCGATCCTGATGCTGTTTTCCTGCTCGGGATTTTCGAGTTTGATGATGAGATCCCCCTTCTTGACCATGTCGCCGAATGCAAAGGACTTTTTCATCCGTGGATTGATCGCAAGGTGGTAGAATCCGGCCATCTCTGATTTCAACGCGGCCTCCTGTGTCGGATTCACGGTACCTGTCGCAGTGACATACTCCTCGATCGGTTTCAAGGTGACTTCCTGAACCGAGACCGGCGTTGCGATATCCGTTTCAACCTGCGATTCAGGACTGCCGCATGCCGCAATAAGAACGATAATGAGTAGTGGAATACAAAGTGCTCGTTTCACCGTATGCTCCTGTGGTAAGAATGTCTCAATGACGTGTTTCAAAACTATGATGTCATCCCGTTCGATTATGTTCTCATTTATTTTCGTTGAAAATGTTATCCGGCAGAACCTGCATGTTCTTTTCAAAATCCCAGAGCGATAGGATTTTCATGTTGAGCAGCGCCAGCTTGTAACTGATCTGGGTTTGCACCAGGCTACTTTTTCTCGCGGAAAGCTGGGCTTGATACAGGTTGAGATCCATGCTGGTCAGATCGCCGTTCCGGTAGCGTTCCAGGTTGATATCGTAAGTGAGTCCAGCGTTTCGCACATTCTGTTCAGCAATGTCGATCTGGTTGTTGAACTTAAGCAGGTTGCGGTGCGCCCGCCTGATGGCAAGTATAATGTTGTTACGAAGATCTTCGAGAGAAATGTGTTCCTGTTCAATACTGAGTTCGGATGCCCTCATGCGCGATTTCTTCTCGCCCCAGTCCCAGAGGGGAATATCAAAGGAAATGCCGACAGCCTGCTTTTTCGTCGGTGTTTCAAAGACATTGCCGAACTGTTCGTCTTCCCCGGTGATGCCGTACGACAGGGTCAAACTCCCCTTGAACTCATTCTGCGCGGCGGTTCGGGTGAGATTCTGCAGTGCCCTCTCAATGTTGATGTCGCGCTGCCGGAGTTCCAGGCGGTTCTTCAGGCCGCTGTTCAGTGCCGTATCGAGATTGATGTCGACCGGCTCAAATACGACACTCGCATCGACCATTATGTCAAAGGATATCGGTATGCCGATCAGTACCTTGAAGGAATCCAGGGCATTATCCAGTGATTCCTGCTGGTTCTGGACAGCCAGCTCACTGCTGGCGAGGTTCAGTTCGGCCTGATAGAGTTCCTCCATGGCCGAGAGTCCGGCATCGACCTTGTTCTTGATGATATCGTAACTCTGCTGCTGGTTCACGCGTTCATCAGCCGTGATATCGAGGTCCATTTTACGCTGGAAAACGTCGAAAAACGCTTGGGTGACCGACTGTTCCAGCGCCATCTTCTGGATGGTATAGGTATAGAGAGTATTTTCCAAATTGAGCTCGAGCTCACGCGTATCGAGTTTGATTTGGTTGTAGGTGAAGAGCGGTTGTTCGTAGGCAATATAGAGGTTGTTATTGTACGTTTTCTTCCGAACGTCCGTATACTCGGAATACGAATTCTGCCACCTGAAATTGTTGGTCAACGCAATGGTTCCGTCCGTCCACTCGAGCGGCTGGTTCACCCGGAATGTTCCTCCTGATGCCTTCGTATCGGTTGAATTCCAGGTGGAGAAGAACTCGCTGAACGTCCGGTCGCGGTTGAATGAGAAGGGATTTATCTGCAGGCTGAACTGTGACTTCAATGCCGCCTGCCGGGCTTTGAGCGTTTCACGGCTCCGTTCGAGAGAGAGCTCGGTCTGCTTGATATCAGGGCTGTTTTCCATTGCGGTCGAGAGCGCTGTGTCCAGTGTGTACAGCTCTGCAGAATATGATATTGTTGCAGATGCGGCCACGACAACCGCTGTGATGAGTATGCTGGTAAGAAGCATGGTAAGCGTTTGATTCTTCATCGGATTACCCGTTCCTTTTTTTCAGATGGTGCACGTAATAAACTGTATCCTTGCTACTATTTTTTCTTCCACTTGACCGCGTCGGCATAGACGATCCGTCCCTTCGATTTGTCGGACAGTTCAATTTTCGCCTGACCCTGGGAGAAATAATAGGTGCCCAAATAGCTCCACTCCTCCTCAATGTCCTTGAGATCCAGCGTCACTTCTTCGGTACCGTCATCATGATAGACAGTGAAAGAAAGATCTGCGAGGATATCCGTATTGCCGAATCGTCCCCGCCCCCCCCTGCGGAACATGCCTTGCTGGGCGAAATTCTGGGTATAGTAGTAGACATCATATTTGCCGGTCTCGGGAATGTCCGCTTTCCACCGAACCAATTGACTGCCGTCACCGGACTTCTTGAAGTGCGTGGAGTGTCGGTACTTTCCGTACGAATTATTGTTGACTGCGGCACTCCATTTTGAGGGAGGATGCCAGAAATTCAGCCCCGTGAATTCCTCCTCCACGGTATTCCGGAGGAGGAATTTTTTAATCGCGTTTTCTTTCTGCTGGGTGAGAATCTCGAAGCCATCGTCCTCATCGTCGACAATGATCTCACCAGGTTCGAGAAAAAGGGGAAGATCATCAAGGATTTGCTCACCCTCGAATATTTCACTGAAGTCATCTGTCTGCGGTTCCCCGGGATTCTGATCAAATTGGTAGGGGATATTCTGGGAAATGTACGTATTGAATTGAAGAATCCGTGGCGGTTGGTCAAGAACCATCCCAATTTCCTTGGCTTGATGAGCCTTGAGAATGTAGAATTCTTCGTCTGCAGGCGTTGGACCCCCGAACGACATTCCCCCCCGGCCACCCATACCGCGACCTCCCCCGCCGGTCATGGCGCTAATCCGGATGAGTCCCTCAATCGGTTCAGGATTAGAAACCGTGAAGACGACCTTATACCGGGTGGCGTCGAAATCAATAATCTCGGTGCATTTCAGGCCGGTGACGAGGAAGGCTGGCAATTCTTTCACATGATACCACTGTTGAAGGCGCGGTTCGAGGTCGAGGAGAAAATTCTCGTAGACGGCCCTGATGAATTCGTCAACCTCGACCGTCCTGAACGTGTGCCCAGCGATGAATTCCGTCAGGAACTCTTCGAACGCTTCTGCGCCGACCTCTGCCTTGATCAGTCCGAAGAGATAATCCGATTTCATTTTTAGAACATCATACACGAGGTCTTTCTTCTCGGGATCGGCGAGAATTTCGGGGAGTGTTTCCTTTGCAAGCGCACTGTTTGCCAATTCCTCGCTACTGATTCCCTGAATGAATCGCATGAATCCGACGTTTCTGTTCTCGAGTTTGCCCTTCAGGTAGTGTTCAAGAATGATATTAAAAATCTGGTAGTTTTCGGAATGGAAATAGGTGGTAAAGGTAAAAAAGTTTGGAAAAACGTTATAGTTTGTTGAAAAGGACGGCAGAAAGCTGAAGAAAATCCGCTGAAATGATAATCCGCCCTGTCTGCCCATACTACGCCGAACGCTGCCAAATCTTCGCCCGAAAAAATCGGTGATGAAGGTATTCTGAACGAAACGCTGGAAGAGCTGCTGCTCCATTTCCTCGGGTGTTTGCGTTGCATCTCGTCGGCCGCGCCGTTCAAACCCGTAGCGAGACCGTTTGAAGTCCGCGCTGAACAGCATGACTGCCTTCTCGGGCAGGAGAACCTGTTCGGGCTGCACGACTTCCTGGCCCAGTGTCCAGGCCCGTTCATAGGCGTAAAACTGGATCGGCACCTCGATAACGGTGAATCTCTTGAATGGGTAGATACCATTGATTGAACGCTCGTAATCCTGCCTGACTTCTTTGATGGATTCCGTGAGTTTTTCACCGATCGTGGTGAAGTACTGCGAAAAATAGTCGTGGCCCTTCAACACGTAGAGGTTGTAGGACGTGCTGTCCACGGTTACCGATTTAAGTTCGTACTGCCCGATGGAGAGCGAGATCTGCGGAAGGGGGGACTCCGGTCTGAACCGGAACGCTCCCTCGCCGGTTCTTTCCATCGCACCCTGGGAAACCGCTGTCAAATCCTGTGCGGTCGAAACGGTGAGTTCGTAATTCACAAAATCTCTGTTCTGCATGTTCGGGTACCCAGAACCGTACGGTACTCCCGTTGAAGGATACCAAAGGGCTTCCGGCGTTAACAGCAGGTAGTCGGGAGTGATGAACGCATAGCGCTTGTCGATGTTGTAGAGGAACAACCGGTAGTTCTCTTCACGTATGTCTTCGTCGATATCGACATAGCATGCCTCTTCGTCGATCCGGCCGTGGTATGAGAGGGTGACATTCGCGGTGTCGCCCGGTTGGAGCGGTGTAGTCGGTTTAACCGAGACCAGGTGCAGATTACGGGTATACTCGACATCGGTGCTCCCCATGGTCGCCTGGGCGACGATGAGGGCAGGATTAAGACTGAATATGAATGTGTCGAGCGGTACCGAGGTCGTGTTTTCGAGGGTCATCTCGGCGGTGACAGCGATTGTGTCGCCGTGGTGCTCAAGCTCGAGACGACAGGTGGCCATCGCCGCTTTCGGTTCATCTGCTGAGAGCTTGTTCAACGCCGCCATCTCACGGCGCAATTCCTTTCCCGAGGTAATCTGGGAGACATAGACAAATCCGAGCGCGCCTGCGCCGACGATAAGGGCGATCGACAGTATCAGCGATATCCGGTTCATAATCACCGACTGGGGCAGACGTTTCAGGAAGAGCACGGTGGCGAAGGTGAAGCCCAGGCCAAGAAACAGGTACATTCCCCGATGAATGAGAATGGGACTCACGACACCGAATCCGACAAAGTCCGAGTACAAGAGCGGCACCTGGTATGCCATGTAATCGAAGAGGTGGTGAAATTTACCACCCAGGAAGAAGAGTGTGCTGGCAATGTACCCGAGAAGGATAATAAAGGTGACGGCCTGGCTCTTGAAGATTGCCATGGAGATGAACGAGAGCCCGAAGATGTAAACCAGTGTCGGGAAACTGATGAGGAGCGGATAGTACAGGTACATCTGGAATACTACCGGTACATCGGCAAAAAACATGTTAAAAACGAATGAGAGGATCAATATAAGCACGTTGATAAAAAGAAAGAGGATACAAACTCCCAGAGCTTTTCCCAATACGTAGTCGGCGTTGGTCATGGAACGCATATAGATGACCTGGGTGCTGTCAAGCTTCCTGTCGTACTTGAAAAAGTCGGATGCCATAAAAATTCCGATGATCGCCTGGACAACATTGAGGAGCATCAGGTTCAGGTACGGTATTGATGATGAGACGCCCCGCAGCATCCATGGCGCCGACTGGGGGGTGATGAACAGAACCGTGTTGAGAAAAATGAGAATGACTATCGTGACCACGGAGAATATCCTGAAGAACCAGCTTCTCGAGAGCGTCTTGATTTCGTAGAGAGCAATACTCAGGATGTTATAGAGCGAGAGCATGTATGTCACCTCTCAATATCGGGAGTTCGTACGTACGTTTGTACATGTCCGGGCACGCTTTTTTACTGCGCTTCCCAGGATTCGGCCGGTTGGTGTTCCTT
Organism: uncultured bacterium; assembly: GCA_964456585.1. Classification (GTDB taxonomy): domain Bacteria; phylum Latescibacterota; class Latescibacteria; order Latescibacterales; family Latescibacteraceae; genus Latescibacter. Next base: position 16,347 of record CAYWBT010000002.1, on the reverse strand, counting down.
GAAATAAACTAACGCGTGTTCAAGATTTGGCTCAATCGGTTGACCGTTATAACCATCGAGCGTTTCGCTCACCACCTGGACTTCCCAGCCCTTCTCGGATGGTATGGTTGCTATGACCGGGTATTTCGCCTTGACCAGCTCGAGCCTGCTGTCGTCGACCTCGATAAGCCAGACATGCCCTCTCGCCTGATCGATGAGCACCTCTGGTGAATCGTTGAAAACCAACTCGCCACGGTTGAGCATGGCCATGTTATCGCACGTGCTGGAAATATCCCCGACAATATGAGTCGAAAGGATAATGATGATATCCTCACGGCTCATGTCAGAAAGCAGGTTCCTGAAACGGAGCCGCTCCTCAGGATCAAGCCCCGTTGTCGGTTCATCGACTATGACGATCTTGGGATGGCCGATGAGTGCCTGTGCTATACCGAGCCTGCGTTTCATGCCACCCGAGAGCTTGTTGGCACTCCGGTCCCGCGCTTCGTAGAGACCGACATTTTCGAGCATTTCTTCGACCGCTCGTTTCCGGTCATTTATCGACTTTACTCCGGCGAGCCTGGCCGCGTAATCGAGAAATTCCCACGTTTTCAGCCGTGAGAACATGGTGAACTCCTGGGGCAGGTATCCGAGCATGGCGCGGATCTCACGGCGATTTTTCCGCAGGTCGTACTGGTCGACCGTTATCCGCCCCTCGGACTGATCGAGCAGGGTGACCAGAATGCTCATGAGCGTCGTTTTTCCCGCACCGTTCGGACCGAGAAGACCGAATATGCCGCTCTCGATCTCGAGATTGACATTTTTAAGAGCTACCGTACCGTTTTTGTAAAATTTGCTCAGGTTCTCGATCGATATTTTCATGGGGGATGTTATCCTTTCATTTTGAGTATAGACGTGGGAGTATCTGAGATGGTTTAATGTTCTTACAAAAAAGAGCATGAAGATGGTAATTTTTTTTCACCCGGTCATTCTGCCGGAAAAATACCGCAAGAATTATGACCTCTGTCACCATGGAGAAAATACTACCGGTTTCTATCCATGGTAATCATTCGAATGCAAAATATACGAGAACCCCCATGAAAACAACGAGCGATGCGAGCCACCAGCGGCCCCGGTTCTTCCGAAGCGAGTACCGAGTTATATTTCGTGAAAACAGGTTGCTGTCATCGGTCGACCGCATGAAATGCAGGGGAAAGGTATCCGACAGGATTTTCTCGCGCGAGGTTGCGACAACAACCAGTCCCGCCGCATCAACACATGACAGATGAACCTTCATTTTCACCGTGCGGCGGACATCTCCCTCTCCGAAGCGTCTGACGACGATACGGGCATCCGAGAGACCGAGGGTAAACGTGAAATCCGGATTCGCCGCATCGCGGGTGATGGCGAGTCCCACGGTGGTGAGAAGTGCCTCAACTTCTTGTTGTGCCTGACGGGCGAGTCTGATGCCAGGCGAGAATGAGAGCACAGCCGTTTTCCCGGTGAACAGTTGAAGGTGGTCGGAAATACAATCACTGATACAGTGACGGAGAACCTCTGAAAGGACAATACTGTCCGGTACGGGCGGCTCTTCGGCAAATGAGAACCCCGATAACATCCAGGTGAAAAGCAGCATGAGAAGGTATTTCATTATCCGTATTCCCTATAGTGTGCCCGAAAAATAACGTTTCCGGATGTAATTTCCAAACGTAAAAGCAACCGAACATCGAATAGCCGATTCGGTGTTTACCCGGTTGATTGGCCAGGGGAAAAATAACAGGCGGGAAAAAGAAAGCGCTTGACTTAGCGTGTTGTTTATATTCTATTATTTATCGATTATACCTGAAGGAATCGACACGGCATGTATCTACTGTTCCTGTATGTTTTTTGTGTCCTCGCTTCGCTTGCACTCCTGGCGGTTATTCTCCCTGTCCGTTTATCGTTCCGGGTGTCGGGAGGGACCGAGGACCGGCTCGAATTCTTTGGCAGAATTATGTTCTTTGCCGGTGCTGTCGGGGGCGGCCTTCTCTATCGGAAAGAGCGCTACCGAGTCGATGTATACCTCTCCCGATGGATGGTACTGTCACTGAATGTACGACCGCTCGTTGCGTTTTTTCGGGCAAAATTTCGGCGGTCAGAAGGGTCGAAACCATCGCGAAAAGCAGGAAAAAAAAGAGAAATAAAGCCCGCAAAGCCCCTCCTTCAGCGTATCCGGGAGTTATACCATCAAGTAGTGACCTTCCGGAAATATTTCACTACGGTACGCCGTGAACTGCATGGGGTGCTCCAGATAGAACAGGTATCGTCGCAGGTGACGCTCGGTCTCGGGAATCCGGCCCTGACAGGCAGGATTGTCGGTTACCTGTATGCCCTGAACGGTCTGTTGCCGTCACGGTATACCATCACGCCGAAGTGGGAGTTTTCGCGGTGTGCCTTTCAGGGTGAGCTCAGCTTGACGGTAACGGTGAACAATCATATCTTATGGTACCGGCTTGTAAAGAATGTACCGTTGATCATAGACATCCTGCGGGAAAGAAGAAGTCAGAAGAAATCTCGTGTAGATTCCGTTACTTTTCAGGAGGTGTAAGCTGTGGATATTACGAATATTGTCAAAGTCCTCATGGAGCAGATCAAGGAAACAGTCCGCTCCGAAACGGTCATCGGGGAACCTGTTCAGGCCGAGGAGTCGGTCATCATTCCGGTGTCACGGGTGACCTTCGGTTTCGGTATCGGCGGCGCCGGTGGAACGAAGGGCGATCTGGATAAGGGAGATGCAACCGGGACCGGTGTCGGTGCCACCATAGAACCGGTGGCGTTTGTCGTGGTTTCCAAGGGGAAAGCACAGATCCTCCCGCTCAAAAGCCGTGAGGCGACCCTGACCCGTTTGATCGATCTTGTTCCTGCACTTTTTGATGTAATAAAAGAAGTGAGAACGAAGGAACCGGGGGCAAAAGGTGGGGAGAAATCATCAGAAAAACAACAGGATAAAAAACGTTGAACACACCGGATGAACAAGCAAAAAAAACACTGACATCGGTGGCGTTCCAGGGTGAAATTGGCGCCTACAGCGAACTTGCCACATATGAATTATTTGGGCCACAGGTCAGGATGGTCCCCAAGGAGACGTTCGAAGAGGTCTTCCTCGCGGTGAAAAATGCCGAAGTCGATCATGGCGTCATACCCATCGAAAACTCGCTTGCCGGCAGCATTCACGAAAATTACGATCTCCTGCTCGAGCACAACCTCGTGATCACGGGCGAGATAAAACTCAGGATTAAACACAATCTGATTGTCAACAAGGGTGGGGATTTATCCCGGATCAGGAGGGTATATTCCCATCCTCAGGCACTGTACCAGTGTAAAACATTTCTGTCCACGCTCACCAATGTGGAACTGGTCAGCGTGTACGATACCGCCGGGGCGGCACAGAAAATCAAGGAGAACGGATCGCTCGAAGAAGCTGCTATCGCCAGTGCACAGGCCGCTCTCGATTACGGGCTTGAAATCGTCGCTGCGGGCATCGAATCAAATCACAGAAATTATACCCGGTTCTACGTTTTATCACGTGATCTTGCTGAAGAGGCGGAAGATCCGAAGACATCAATCGTCTTCGCCACGAAAAATATCCCCGGGGCACTGTTCAAGAGCCTGAGCGTCTTTGCGCTTCGTGATATAGATCTCTACAAGATCGAATCGCGACCCCAGCCGGGGGCACCCTGGGAATACATATTCTACCTTGATTTTGATGGTGATATCAGGCACGAGGTAACGAAGAAGGCGATCAACCACCTGGAGGAAATCGCCCGGTTTCTCAAGATTCTCGGATCGTATTCCAAGGGCAAAGAGGTTGTGGGCCAGATTAAAGAAAGGCGTGAGTGATAGGGCGTGCGGGACATTCTCATGATTCGGTTCAGTTCTCTCGGCGATGTCGTCATGACCACCGCGGTTGCCGAGGCGCTGAACCGGTATGCTCCAGAAGACCACATCTACGTTCTCACCAGGTGCACTTACTCCCCGGTATTTGATTCCGATGCCCGCATATCGGGTGTTTTTACCATCAAAGGGAATGAATCCCCGTCCCAGATCGTCCGGATGATCGGGCGGAAAAAATTCGATGTCGTTATCGATCTACATGGCACACTGCGGAGTATCGCCGTTTCCGCCCTTATTACATCACCGTGTAAATTGCGGCTGAATAAGCACGTCATCGCCCGGCGACTCATGATCTGGACACGAAACAGGTATCGCCGCCGGTTTGATGTCCTTGCGAGCTGTCTTCAGACACTGCATCCCCTCGGAATATCGGGGGAGACGCTCCCGAAACTGGCGGTCGACAGTGCCATGCTCGAAGCCGCCGGAAGGTTGCTTCCGGCTGAGCTGGCTGGGGAGCAGCGGGGCAGGGTAGTCGGTATTGCTCCCGGTGCCCGTCATGCGACGAAACGCTGGAACGAGCACACCTTTGCCCGGCTCGCCGATGAACTGCTCAACCGCGGCGACCTGCCGGTGTTTATCGGCGATGAAAACGATACCGAGGTTATCGGCAGGATCGAGGACCTCATGTCCGGCAGTGCCCGCTCTCTTGCCGGGAAAATTGATCTTGGGGATACAATCGGGGTCGTTTCCCTCTTGGACGGTCTGGTGACCAACGACAGCGGACCCATGCACCTTGCCGGGGCACTCGGCGTTCCGTTCGCTGCCGTATTCGGACCGACACATCCTGACCTGGGATTCACCCCGGGCTATCCCTCCGGAGTTATCGTGTGTTCCAACGTACCCTGCAGCCCCTGCAGTCTCCACGGTGCTGCGCCATGCAGGATGAAGCGGCGTATCTGCATGGATTCCATTACCTGGGAACAGGTTTTGCGCGTTCTGGACGAAAAGATGGGAGCGTGACGTTTTTGTGTGTACTCGCGCGGCCATCCGTTGGAGATAGCCTGAAAGGATCAACGGATTGCCAGCTGCCGTTGATCCTTCCGGCACCAATACGTGTCACACACTATGTGCACTGCGTGCGAGAAGTGTCACCATGCCATTCAATCAGCGTTTCGGCGCGGCATGGTGAAAGAGGTTGCCCGCACAAGGGAAATAGTTTATTTTTAAGAACGGACACCTCTTCCTGTCTTTTTATGGTAAATTAGAGTATTTTTAAAATCTGGTAGAATAATATGCTGGGCACCCAATTTTATATACGGAGTGACCTGTTTTTTGAATGTGTTGTCATCCTGTTCATTCCGGTAGTGACTCACGAACCGGAGAGGAGAATCTCATGGATGTCCATGTAGCTCGTCAGCCGATTTTTGACCGGAAAAAGAAGGTTTATGGGTATGAACTTCTGTTCCGCCTCGGACTGGAAAACAAGTTTACCGAGGTTGACGGCGACCTGGCGACATCGATTGTGATTACGAACAGCTTCCTCGTGATTGGGATGGAGAAACTGACCCGCGGGAAGAAGGCGTTTATCAATTTCACCGGGAACCTGTTATTGGATGAAACGGCCACCATACTGCCGAAAGATTTCCTGGTCGTCGAAATTCTCGAAAATATCGATCCGAGCAGTGAGATCATCAGCGCCTGCAGAAAGCTGAAAGATTCGGGGTATGCACTGGCGCTCGACGACTTTATCTTCGAGCCGAAGTTTACCCCCCTCATCATGCTTGCCGATATTATCAAGGTTGATTTTACCCTGTCCGATGAAGAGGAAATCCGATCATTGATCGATAAATTCGGAAAACAGAAGGGGATACAGTTTCTCGCCGAGAAAGTGGAAACCCCTGAGCAGTTTCAGGTCGCCCTCGACATGGGGTTTGCGTATTTTCAGGGGTATTTTTTCAGCAAACCGATAATCATTTCAAGTAAGGATATCGAAGGTTATAAGCTCAACGTCCTCAATATTCTGCATGAGTTAAACAAGCCCGATGCCAATTTCGGCAGGATCGAGGGAATCATCAAGCACGATGTGTCGATCTCGTACAAAATTCTCAGGTTTATCAACTCGGCATTTTTCGGTTTTCAGACGAATATCCAATCGATAAAACAGGCGCTGACCCTCCTGGGTCTCAATGATTTCAGGAAATGGCTCTATCTCATCATCGTTAAGAGTGTCGGTACCGACAAACCAGACGAACTCATGGTCAGCTCGATTGTCAGGGCGCGTTTCTGTGAATCGCTTGCCGGGAAGACGCCGTTGAAAAACCGGAACTCGGAACTGTTTTTCCTGGGAATGTTCTCCATGATCGATACCTTCATGGACCGATCGATGGAAGATGTGCTCAAAAAGCTTCCCCTGTCTGATGACATCACCAAAACCCTTCTCGGTGAAGATGGTGAATTCAAGAACATCTTAGACCTCGCTCTGAGCTATGAGCGTGCCGACTGGGAAACGGTTGCTGAACGGTCTCGTCAGCTTAATATCGATCTTACTACTCTCGCCGACCTCCACATGGAGGCAATGGATTGGGCTTACCAGATTTTCGACTCGCTCTCGGTCACCGATTGATAGGCTCAACGGCATGTTCGCCGGCCCGTTCGTCTTCAGTCGGATGGGTCTGTCCTGACCGGTGTTCCCGGCACAAGGTTTTCCTGGTATCGGATGTGCCCCGTGCCCATTGAGTATGTTTTGGAGAAAATCGATGAAGGTACTTGCCATTTCAGGGAGCCCGCGGCGTGACGGCAACACGGATACGCTAATGAGGGTTGCATTCGAGGTGCTGGAAGAGAGGGGCATCGAGACTGAATTTGTATCGCTTGCCGGAAAAACCATCAAAACCTGTACCGCCTGCATGGCCTGCACGAAAGCCCCGAAGTGTGTGCTCGAGGACGATTTCGATCCCATCTTCCGGGCAATGATCGGCGCGGATGGCATTATTATCGGCTCACCGGTCTATTTCGGTTCAGCGACCGGGGAGATCACCGCTCTTCTGGACCGTGCCGGGTACGTGGCCCGGAAGAACGGCAATCTTTTCTACCGAAAGGTCGGCGGCCCGGTGGTCGTTGCCCGGCGAATCGGCCAGAACTTTACTCTCGCCCAGCTTCTTATGTGGTTCATGATAAACGGCATGATCGTTCCGGGCAGTACGTACTGGAACATAGCCTTCGGCTCCCATGACATCGATGTGCTCAAGGATGAAGAAGGGGTTCGGACGATCCGGGCTTTTGCAGAGAACATCGCCTGGCTCCTCGAAAGAATCGCCTGACATTGCAGTAAATCGATGAAACCCGCCTGTCGCCTGACCGTATCATACCAATGCAAAAAATAACACTTCTTTTTCATGTGATTCCATGCTATCTTATGAGGGTTACGGCCGATCAATGTGCCGCCCGGTACCGCCGAATACCTACCAGTAGGACCCTCCGATGAAGAGCCCGGACACATTTGTATCATTCGACCTCGAGACGACCGGCCTCGATCCGCAGACGAACGAGATCATTGAGATCGGCGCTGTCAGAGTCGAGGACGGCACGATTATCGATGAATTCTCCGAGTTTGTCAAACCTGAGAGAACAATCCCTCCCTTCATCACCGCCCTGACCGGGATACGGAACGAAGATGTCGGGAATGCCCGATCCACCGGGGAAGTGATCGAGTCATTCCTCGCTTTTGCGAGAGACTCCGATCTTGTCGGTCAGAATGTCGGATTTGACATGGGATTTCTGCGAACATACGCGGGATATGTACCGACCGGACAGGCGATTGATAACATCGACTTGGCACGTATCATGCTGCCGCAGTTGCACTCATTCAGCTTGGACAGCCTGATCGAGTTTTTCGCCCTCAAACCCGGCGCCCGACACCGCGCCCTCGAAGATGCGCGCCTGACCGCACTGATTTTTCTCGCGCTCATAGACATGCTGCGACTCACACCGCCGGGCACCGTTGGAGAGTTGCTGAAAATAGCTGCCGGAAGCGATCATGCCATCAAGGAAATCTTCGAGGCGGTTCTTCAAGAATACGTGGCGGGACGGGCGCCGGAGAGACACGCTGCAGGCGTGCAGCTTCCGCCACATCTTCCCCGGAATCAGAATATATTCGGTGATTTCACCGGTGAGGGTCCTCCCCCGGAACCGGGAGTGCCCGGGATCAACGTGTCGTATGTGACGTCGCTTTTGCGGGAAGACGGTGCACTCTCCCGCCATCATGAGGGATACGAGGAACGATCCGGTCAGATCGCACTCGCGGAAAAAATTGCCGCCGCTTTCAACAACGCTGAAATACTCCTCGCCGAAGCGGGGACTGGAATCGGGAAATCCCTGGCTTACCTCATTCCCTCGATCCTCTGGGCAGAGAAGTCGCGGGAGCGTGTTGTCATATCCACAAATACCAAGAACCTCCAGGAACAGTTGTTCAACAAGGATATTCCCCTGCTCGACAAGTTTATCGGTTTTCCGTTTCGTGCAGTGATTCTCAAAGGACGGGGCAACTACATCTGTCTCAACCGATGGCGGCGTTTGTTTTCCGGGCCCCAGCACTACCTGTCGAAAGAAGAACGCGGCCTGCTCGTACCAATTGCCTCGTGGGTCAATCATACGCTCACCGGCGATCTTTCCGAAACCGGTTTCTTCCCCCTGGTGGTCGAAAGCGGACTGTTGGAAAAAATCAACTCGGACAGCCCCCTGTGTCTGGGAGCGCGTTGCCCGTCTCGTGAAAGGTGTTATGTCAACCGGGTCCGCAAGGCGGCCCAGCGTTCACACATTATCATTGTCAATCATTCGCTCGTATTTTCCGACATGGTTTCGGATGGCGGGGTGCTTGGTCAGTACAGCCGGATCGTGTTCGATGAGGCGCATAACATCGAGAAAGTCGCCATGCAGTTTCTCGGAGTTACTCTGAGTTCCTACCGGGTTCATCGCGTCCTCAACCGGCTCCATTCCACCGGGAAAGTGTCGTATGGGCTTTTAGTGGTTATTGACAAGTGGAACCGGGATATGATAAAGGCATGGCCTGCATATGCTGAAAATACCCCAACGATCGAAGACGCGATAGACAAAATCAAGCATGTGCGCGTCAGTGCCCGGGAACTATTCGAACACCTCTTCTCAGAAGTCGTGGCAGCAGCCGAAAGCAGCAGAACCGGTCACGATGGCAAGCTCAGGTTTTATAAAGACTGCGAGGTCTTCTACGCCAACCGTGAGCGGATTGCGTCATTCCAGGCGGTTTTGTCGACGTTGATCGGCGCCCTCGGCGATGTCATGATCATCGTCTCGAGTGCCTCATCGAGTCATCTCGAGGCGAAAGAAGAGCTCATGATCCAGATCGAGGAGCTCCAGGGAGACCTGCAGGCTATCATCGACGATATTGACTTTCTCGTCGAGGCGTCGGGACAGAACGTATTCTGGTTCGAATTCAACGAGGAGGGCAGCTTCTACTCGCTCAGGATCAAGAGCGCACCGCTCGATATTGCCAAGCGGCTTGCTGTCGGACTGTACGACCACATGGAAACGGTTATCATGACGTCCGCCACGCTTGCGGTGGCCCGGAGTTTTTCCTATATCATCGAGCGTCTCGGCCTCGATCTCGATACCCGTGACAGAATCGTCGAATTCATCGCCGCTTCACCGTTCGATTACCGCACTCAGACATCGATCGTCGTACCGCTCTACCTTCCCTCCCCGAAATCCGATGAGTTTATCGATGAGACCAATGGCGTGCTCTTTTCGCTGGCTAACGAGATAGGCCGCGGTATGCTCGTACTTTTCACCTCGCGCGGTCACCTGCTCCAGTCATATCATGCCCTGCGGGATCAGTTTCTCCGGTCGGGAATACACCTTCTAGCACAGGGGATCGATGGTTCCCGGAACAGTATCTTGCGCCGTTTCCGCGAGGAGACCGGCTCGGTACTCTTCGGCACCGATTCTTTCTGGGAGGGAGTCGATGTGCCGGGAAGCGCCCTCGAGATTGTGGTGATCATGCGGCTTCCGTTTGCGGTTCCAACCGATCCCGTCATCCAGGCCCTCATGGAAGAGATTGAACGAATGGGAGGCAATCCCTTCACCGGATACTCCGTTCCCGAGGCTGCGATCAAGCTGCGTCAGGGAGTGGGCAGACTTATCCGTCATCGAACAGACCGCGGTGCTGTCGTTATCCTCGATAAACGTGTAAGTACCGCCCGGTATGGTGCCATTTTCAGGAATTCACTGCCAGGAACGGTGTGCGTGGTGGAGAATCCCGAGATACTCGTGGGACAGGTGAAGAACTGGTTCGAGAAAGGATGACATTACTTCTGACGTTAACGAGCTGTCGACAGCTACCGTACCATCACAGACAATATTCCCCGTGTCACTCCGAAAACAGGTTGCCAGCCGGTGAATGCCGTGACTACTGCCCGTTGACCGATTGCCCGGTCTGGGTCAGGAGTTGTTTCGATGTCTGGTTGATGGTTGTTGAAGACGGCCAGGAGCCGGAAAGTTCAAGATGGATGAGGTGAGTGTTCTCGACGGGGGACCACTGGATCATCTCTTCACTGGTCAGTACGCCGATGGTTGGTACTTTCAGCGCCACCGCGAGCTGAAAGAGATCGGTGTTGTGGGTTACCACGAACTGGCAGAACGACATGAGCCCGGCGACCAGCGATATCGGTCTGTCTTCGACCAGGATGCACTTTTTTCCGAACGTTTCCTTCAATTCGGCGGCAAGTGTTTTTTTATGAGGCTCGAAGAACACGATCACCGTGGCATCAAAACCTGAAATGAGGGTGCCGATCGCATGTTCGGCATCTTTTTTTACGATGGGATTGCCGGCTATTTCCTTGGTCAGATCGAACCCCGCATATCGGTTGTTCCTGCTCGATGAGTACCCGGGAAGAAACCGCATTCGTGCCTTCTCACGGATACTGTCGTTGATCTTCATCGTATAGTCCCTGACAGTACCGTCGATACCGAGGGTACGGAGCATCTCGAGATACCGTTCGACTTCATACATGGTACCGCGTGCCGGGACAATTTCGACGTTGAAATAGGATGCTTCATAATCGTTCCTGAATGCGACACGTAAATCAGCGCCGGCGAGTCTTATCAGATATGCCATGACCGGGTCGAACTGGTACGACAGGTAGAAGGTCAGGTCGAAATTCTGTTCCTTGAGCATCTGCCCGATCTGTTGAAACTTCCGGGAGAACGGATCTTCTATCTCATCGCCGAAGGTGAAAACCCGGTCAATAGTCGGATCCTTGGAAATGAGAGCACTCCAGGGTTCGTACGCAGCGACAGAAATACTGGAAGTGGGATAGTGGTCGCGGATCGATTTAAATACGCGGGTTGCCAGAAGGATCGTTCCCATGCGGTTGTACGGAATAATCAGGATGTTTTTCGGATTCAGGAGTATCCGTGTCATGTTGACAGCCGGAGAGTCCTCGAATTGCCTGAGACTGCTGAAACGTACCCGCCTGATCTTATTTTTTATAAATTCTGTTAGAGCTTTCATCCGCTGATCCTGAATGCAATAGAACCGAGATGGTGAGATCCCCTTCGAAACTCTATGTCGATCTCCGATGACGTTTCGAATACTTCGGGGAAATCGAGTCGTTTAAAGTAGCTGTTGCCATCCTTGATGAAGGTATCGACAGCTGGATGAGAGGTAATATTCGATATAACCGAGAGCGCCTTGAATCGCTCATCTTTGACACAATTCACGACCGAACCGGGGGTGAGCGCCAGTTTCGCCCCATCGGTGCGTTCCACGATCAGGTAGTCGATCGTAGGTTCGTCGATGGCAACGTAGACGGATCCCATTGTCTTCCTCTCCGGTAATGTCTGGGCCTCAACCCGGTATATCCTCCCGTCCACACTCCAATCACTCATGAGATCGTGCTCGGTATCGATTTGGTATCCCCTGTCCTCGGCATCGTTGCGGAGCTTGTTGCCGACAAATCCGACGAAGTTGATACGGAATCCCGTTTCCTCGCGGTTCGCTGTCCAGGCCTTCGTAATGACCATAACATCGCCCTGTACAATATGTAGAGTATCTCCAACAGATACAACATAATTTTTATTTTCGACCCTGAATTGAACCTGGGTGAGGAGACTGGGTAAGTTCGTAGGGGTTTCCGGAACGATTTCTTTCCCGTCCAGAGACAAAAGCTGAATAGTAACCTTCCCGCAGAGATACGCATCTTTATAAACATTGATCGTTGCCGGCGAATGAATGACCGCGACGCGGTCAAGATCGTTCATATTCCCCACTCCGGAAATATCGATCGACATCCCCCGCTTGTAGTTTGCCACCACCGAGGTGACATGAATCGAGGTGCCCGGCGTAATCCGGAGCGTTTCTCCGTTTTTTACCGCAAACGGATTGGTATATCCTTCGATCTGGATGACGAGGTGTTCGAGTTCGGGAACGGGAAGAAAAACGCTCGGATGCTCGGGAATAATGCCATATTCCGACATGAAGGCGTTGATAATCAGTGTCTCGTACTTCACCTTCGTTTCGATATCTGTGATGCTCTTTGACGTTTCCACGCCGAAAGCGGGAATTCCCGCCTCGGTCAGCGCAAAGAACGTGGCGCTCTTCCGTTGTTCCTTGTGTTCCGAATATTCCGAAAGGGTATCATGGTTGTTGAACTGGAAGAAGTGTTTGGCATTTTTAATATTACTGTTCACTCCTGCAATGACACGCTGCGCGATATCTTCCAGTTCGATCCGTTTCCCATCGGGAAGGGTATAGACCGAGGCATCGGCAATAACGGACTGGCCGTACCGCATGGGATTCATGGTATTCGAATAGTACTGGGGCCGGTAGAATCCCGATCCCTCGTGCAGGTTGAGCAGGATATCGCTCTTGAGCATGAGGCTCTTGAGGATATCGACGATGTGGAGTTCTTTATCTTCCGGCTCCGTGGGATTATAGGAGAACTTACGGTTCATGTCGCCGTTCACACCGCGCCTGTTTTTCTTGATCGAATTGAAGTTGGCGCGGGGGACCACAATCATGTTTCCCCGTTCGAGCAGCATATCGGCATACAGATCGGCAGCAAGGTATCCACCGGGTTCGTCGCCCTGAATGCCGCCGATAATCATCATGGTTTTTCCGGATTCCTTGCCGTTTATGAAGTAAATTTTCAGCTCGTGGTCGGAATTCTCCAGGTAGGTGACCATCCTGGTTTGAGCAGGTAATTCACCAGGTGACAGAAAATATGCTCCGGCAAGAATGAAAACGCACGCGAGGACGGCACGACCGGTCAACATTCTCCTCGATATGCAAGACAGAGACTCATGCAAGAAAATACTGCCTGATGACATGGCGCATCACATCCTTATGTTCTGTTCTATGACGTACTGCCGATCAAGAACGCTGATCCCTTCCGGTGAGTACGCCAATATCCTGAACCGTTCCAGATCGACGCCTACTGCGGGGCCGGTCAACGTTGCCTTGAGGTATTTGTTCTCGGTAGGCTTGTAGGGAATGCCATTACGATAATCCACCGGAACGCCACGAAAAAGCGGACTGCGGGGATAGACCATCATGTCCCCGGCTTTTTCCGCATCCGGGTTTGCTATGAGCCAGATATACAGCGTTTCGTCGGCGCGGGTATTGGTAAAGGTAAAGCTTATCTCCACGCTGCCATTTTCGCCCTGTCGAATGGTGAGATCCTCTATATCACGTTCTTCCATACCGGATAATTCCCCATCGCGGACCGGTGATTCGTACGCGGCGATGAAAGTCTTGCTATCCTCAGAGACCGATTCTGAGATGCGAGGACCTTTAGGTGTAGTACCCCACGGGAGAATAAGAAACATGATAACGGCAACTAAGAGACCGACAACGAACACGAGGGAAGCGCTCAATGCAATGAGAGATCCCGTGGTCACCCTGATGGTTGTGGGATTCTGGGATTCTTTTAGAATGAGGAGTGTAAATGGCGGTTTGAACATTGTACCAACTCGGTTACATCAAATTTTCTCAGCGACGATTTTCCAGGAATCCCCAGCTTTGACAAAATAGAGCGTTTTCTGTTTTCTGCTGGACAAGTTGCTTGCTGAATAATCCTGCATGAATTGAATGATCATACTTCCCTTGTGTTTCAACATGATGATGTTGTCAAGCTCGATGTGATTGATTGTCACCCGTTTAAATATACTGTTATCTTTATAATTACGATATGCCTCGCGATTTCTTCCGTTGTTTGTAAACAGGGGAGAATAGTACCCGATATACTCGTCAATCTGTTTGTCCTGCCAGGCGGTTCTCCAACCCTCGAGTGTCGCGCGAAACTGTTTTCTCTGCGCCGCATAATCATCCCTGTCAAGGAAGTCCAGGGTTTCAACGATGATGAGCGGTGTCACCCGGAGCTTGATATAGTTGTAGAGGATTTGTATCGTTTCGTTGGTTGTCACCACACATCCCCTCGTGTCGTCTAAGGGAGTGTTTAAAAAATCCTCGTCGGTGCCATGAAGCCATATTCCGCTGCCATTCTTCTTGTTCAATTTATCGATATCGGTGGGGAAGTTGGTAACGAACGCCATGTCGCCGTATTGATAGGCATTACTCTTCCCGACAAGGCGTGTGATTTTTGCCCGGTCGTATTTATCCACTAGGAAGAATATCCCCTCGGGGGTTTTATGGTCTCCCTCTTGCGTCTTATCGCCGTGGTTTTTACCGGTCTTGCACTCAAAGACGCCTTCTAATGTGCTTTTCCCGTTACGGTGCTTGATAACGAAAATTTTGTGGGTGCTTTTTTCGACTATTAAAATATAGGGGGAGGTGCTGTTATAGTCGACGATCACACTAGGCTCGTAGTCTGCCGAGCTGAATTTTTCGAGAGACACCGGGTCGGCCGGTACGCTCACTTGCTTTTGATAAGAGCTGAGATCGATCGAAAGTATTCTACAGAGTTGTTCCAACTCCTGGCGGTCGATGCCGACCCTTTTCGCAGTCTCATCAAGATCGCCCGTGTCAGATAACGCCTGCTGTATCGAGCGTGAACCGACCTTCTTCAGGATTTCAATCTCGGCAGGCGACTCACCGGCTCCAGGATACCCAGCCGGGGATAGAAGTGAAAGAAAACTGAGAGCGAGTACAAAGACAATATGTCTATTCACGGTATATTGACAGTTGCGCATAGGTTCCTCTTTTTGTATCCTTTCCACTATGACCGTTTAACAAATGAACTGAAGCGCGCATAAGATCCGTCGCGCCAATACCATTTTTTACACATCCGGCAGATGACCGGTTTGCACAGCTGATATTGATTCTGAGTGTACCTGCTGCCTTGTCGAGTACCGGTCGCTGCGTACGGTGTTTAATCGAATTACCTATATAGTTATAATATATTCCGAAATGTAGGCTATTGTCAAGCTATTGCCGTAATTCTGCGGTAAATGCATAGACTTGTTTTATTACTGAATGGTTAGGTTGCCCCCGGTCGTAACGGTACCGGTACCTTTTTCCCGGTGGTGTAGACATGATGCCATATTATCTTTTCTTTCTCTGCGCAAGCGGCCTGGGTTACGGGCTGTTCGTGCTCGTTATCCTGAAGGCGCTGCGGACAGTGCGTCACGGCGTATCCGAAGAAACACCGTTTGTTTCGGTTGTACTTGCCGCCCGAAATGAACGTGCGGGGATCGGTGCCTGTCTTGCCGCGCTGTACCTCCAGGATTATGGACGTGACAATTTCGAGGTTATTATCGCCGATGACCGATCCGAAGATGGTACCGCCGAGGTGGTCAGACGGTTTCAGGAGATTTTTGGGAATCTTAAGATTATAACGGTTCTCCTAGTGCCGGATGGCGTTTCTCCCAAAAAGAATGCACTGACCCGCGCCATATCATCCGCCCGGGGCTCGATTATCCTCCAGACCGATGCGGACTGTATCGTTCCGGAATCCTGGATAACCGGGATGGTCAAACGTTTTGAAGAAGGCGTAGTTCTGGTGACCGGGGTGGCACCATACATCCCATCGCCGGGCGCATTGAATTCATTCATTCGCCACGAGTATCTCTGGAATGCGGTCCTCTCCGCCGGGAGTATCGCCCTTGGCCGGGGAACGCATGCCTCGGGGCGGAATTTCGGGTTTCGGCGGGATGTTTTCGAGCAGGCTGACGGGTATGGTGAAGGCCAGAAGGTGCAATCGGGCGACGACACGCTGCTCCTCCACCGTATCCAGAAACGATATCCGGGGGGAATTGCAACGAATCCGGAAAAGTCTACCCATGTTCTGACCCGCGCACCGGGGGATGTTCGATCCTTTTTCCGCCAGAGGACACGCCATATGTCCACCGGGAAATATTTCGACCCGCTGATCATCGTTATCGGCGGCATCGTCTATGGATTTCACCTGCTTATGGTCGCAGCACTGCTCCTTTCCCCGGTTTCGCCACGGTTCTTTATCGTCTTTGTGATCGCGTTTGCGGTGAAATCCCTGCTCGATGCACGGGCAG
>CAYWBT010000001.1:0-57761 GCA_964456585.1 uncultured bacterium | reverse complement strand
GCCGAGAAACTCTTGCATATAAGGCCTGATATCCCGATTATCATCAACACCGGTTTCAGTGAAAGGATTACTGAAGAACAGGCAAAATCGAAAGGAATCCGGGCATTTGTAATGAAACCGATAAACAAAGAAAAACTTGCTGAAACTGTCCGTCAGGTGCTGGATCAAAAGTAATGAGACGTGTGATATGAATAAACAGATTTCTACAAACAACCATATACTCGTGGTCGACGATGACTAGTCTATCAGAGAAATTTTCCAACGCACGATACAGAGTGCCGGTTAAGAGTGTAAAACCGCTGGAAACGATAAAGATTTTTTTTTAGTAACCAGTTAGGATCCCGGATGAACACTGATTATTGCTGACTGTACCGTGTGCAATAACGACCGGGATACTACACTCGAGTTAATCGTTTGTGAATCCTCTTGAAGAAGCGCATGATATTTCAAGCGCGGTTGCTCTCACTAATTCAGGTGCAAGAAAATGAGTGAAAATCAAAAAAAGAAAAAAGTGGTAATCATTGATGACAATACTGAAATTCTATACCTCGTTGAAAGAATACTGAAGGATACTGAGTTTAAGGTCTTCAAAGCGACCGACGGGAAAGAGGGTATTCGGCTTGCTAAAGAGAAAAAGCCGGATATTGTCATTCTCGATATTCACATGCCGGGATTTGACGGATTTATAACATGCAAAGTCATCAAGAGGAATGTACAAACAAAAGATATCCCGGTCATATTTTTAACGGGGAAAAAATCGAAAGAGGATTTAAAAAAGGCTATTCAGTCCGGTGGAGTGGATTACATCGTCAAACCATTTCAACCGAGTGATCTTTTGACGCGAATTCGAAGAGTCACAGGAGCCAGTCAGATAGCAGGGAGAAAAAAAGGTGATGCCGAAGACGTCGGCGAGAACCAGAAAGAGGAAACAACCAACGGTTCTCCGGGTAAAATTGCATCACAGAGAGATTCGATATCGATTGAACACCAGGGTGACGTTACCATCATCAAGTCGTACATCAGAAATTTTACCATTGAAAACATCCATATAATTCAGGGAATATTTGCAAATATCATTTTCGATGGATGGTACAAAGTCGTTTTTGACACGTCTCACATTGTACAAATCGATAGTGCCGGATTGGGATTGCTGATTTCCACCAATGAAGCACTCAAGTCGAATGGGTATGAGTTGAGACTGACGTTTCCCGAAAAATCGGTGAATAATCGTTTTACCTATATCAAGATTAACGACCTGTTTAAAACATATTCTACCATACACGAGGCAGTTGAAAGTTTTACCGGAGTAAGTGAACAGGAGAAAGATGACGGGGAAAACGAACTCAATGTCTGTTTAACCTGTACGTTTGTCAATACTCCTGAAGCGCGATACTGCAGTTACTGTGGAACAAATTTGATGTTGGGCAAGGGAGAAGAAATACTCAAGGCCCTCAGCAGCGTGGTGTCTAAAAAGGTTATTGCTGAAGCTCAAACGCGGGATATCAAGAACATAAACAAGGCACGAAATATCATTGCTGAAGCTTACAAAATTCCTTCGGAATTTATTGTTGAAATCCTCATAGACAATACGACAATTACCTATACCAGCAAAAAAAGCGATAGTCGTAAATTCAGGACAGAAGAGATAATCGGTATTCAAGCACCGGTTATTTTTAACCAGAAAATTCAATTAGTACCTGAAACTGTGGTCAATTTAGCCAATCCCTTGGTTGGTCTGTCCACAAAGTATCACACATCAATTCATGAGATTGATGTGGAAAACGATATCTTATACGTGAAATACGGCGAAGATGCCGTTAGCCTTCACTCGCAAAAAAACTTCTCCGTGGCGCTCAAGGTTCCTCTGCCAATTACCCTGGCAGTTCCCACGATTCAGCATGCCGGACAGCGATTCAAAGCCCAGATACTTGAGTTGAGCAGAACGAGAATGATTATTTTTTCCGAGGAGCCGATTTCCGTTAAAAAATGCATGGCGGTACGGTTTGAACTCCCCGAAGGAGATGTCATCTCATCCCCCCTTGTTTTTGCCCAGCGAGGAAATCAGAAGTTCATGTACGGAATCGAATTCAGACTTGTCGATGAAAAAGACAGCTCGCTTATAACTCAATTCATGTACAAGCGGCAGATCGAGCTTGCCAGAGGACTTGATGAGATGTAATATTTTCGATGGTTGAGAAATGCCTTTGTCACCGGCAGTTTATGGTATGTTCGTCGGATACGGTTTCAAAGTGGGCGATGATGTGGTTTCGTGAGGCAGGCATCGAGCGCAAGTAGTTACACTCGCTCCGTCATACATTCGCGACCTGGGCGATCAATGATAGCGAGGCAGATATCTATGCGGTAAAATCTTTTCTCGGTCACTCATCGGTGATGGTTACCGAAAAATATTATGTTCACAGAAACAATACTCATGGTGCAATTATAGACATCTAATTATTCTTTCCTTTTCTTTTTCCCTTTTTATTCACAATATTATACACACTCCCTTAATAATAGTTATTATACTATATTTTATAAGCCCCTGTTGTTTATTTGGCGGAGGACCAGAGACTCGAACTCTGAAGTGTTTTACCACGGCGGATTTCAAGTCCGCTGCCTTACCAATTAGACTAGTCCTCCGCATCGAGGAACTGCCGGGCATAATATGCACAATTTTCCTGAAAAAATCAAACCGTTTCGTACGAGGTCCGATCCCCTGCAGCCCCGCTTTTCATCGCTGCCATCAACCACGAATGCGCGTGAGCACCTCTCGCAGATGGCGGATGTTTTCTTCCGCGTGGTGTTCCCTGAAAATGGTTGTTCCGGCAACGAGGTGGTTCGCCCCGGCTTTGACGATGAGCGGCGCATTTTCGAATCCGATGCCGCCATCAACCGAAATAAGCGGAGGAGAGGGAAGAAGGTTTGCCGCTCGAGAGACCTCCCGTATTCGTCCGTAAGACTCCTCGATGAAGTCCTGGCCTCCGAAGCCGGGAAATACCGACATGACAAGGAGGATATCAACGAGTGAGAGATAGGGGATCACCATGTCAACCGGCGTGTCGGGTTTGAGCGAGAGCCCCGGGCGTATGCCGAGGTCGGAAATAGCCGCAAGGGTACCGGGCACATCATCAAGCACCTCGACGTGCACAGTGATGAAGCTGCTACCGGCATCTGCGAAAGCACCGATCATGTCACGTGGGTTGTCCATCATGAGGTGAACGTCCAGCGGAAGATCGGTGAAGGTGCGCACCGTTTCCACCATCCGGGGACCGAAGGAGAGGTTCGGTACGAAGTGTGCGTCCATGATATCGATATGAATATCGTCGCAACCGCCCTCGACAGCACGTGCGATTTCATCCTTGAGACACGTCAGGTCGGCAGCGAGAATCGAGGGAGAGATTTGTACGTTATGCATGATTGATCCCCTTGCTTGTTTCACTCGGAGGTGGAAACGACGAGATTGACCTCGATGGTGACTGGTGTCGGCCTCCCCGGATCGGGGTGCTGATCGATCACCGTTTCGGGAAGAAGCTCCGGAGCTTGCTCCTTCTGTATCCTGATTTTATTCCGGTCGAACTGGTACGCGTAGAGGGTATCCAGTGCGGCGGACAGCCCCAGGTCAATCAGGTCGGGCATGATAACATCAGTTTCAGGTTTGCCGTCCGAAATATACAGGATTATCCGGGTATTCTCCGGAACCTCTTGGGCGCCCGGTGGATACTGCCGTGCAACAATACCCTTGACCCGGTATTCGTTTGAATGAATCCATTCCTGATGATCGATCGTGAGACCGAGAGCTTCAATCGTCAGGATAGCATCCTGGACCGGCATGCCGGTAACATTCGGCAGGTTGATGGGTTTCGGTCCCTTCGAAACGATGGTGAATATGGTGCGCCCCGGCTTGATCTCTGTACCGGGAGCGGGATACTGGTAAAAAATTGTATTTAGCGGGAATTCGTTGTTATACTCAGTCGAATCAGACTGGAGTACGAACCTGTTATCAATGATACTCCGCGCTTCCTCGACCGTTATTCCCTGGAAGTTCCGGGCAAACTCAACCGTGCCATGCTTGACCACGAGGGGCATGACAAACTGATCCATGGTGATTACGAACAAAATCCCGGCACCGATAAAGGCGGTACCCAAGAGTACCCCGTGCTTTAAGAGGAAGAAAAAAAATGTGCGCCAGGGCTTTTTTCCTCCGGATTTACTCGTTACTCGTCCCTTTTTCCCATCGCTGTGCATCGTTGTTGCCATGTCATCCTCGCTTCAATTTTACCGCGAAAGCTCCGGCACCGTGCATCTCGTGCGGGAGAATCAGGTAGCCGACCTCCCGTTCATACTTTTTGAAACGGTCATCTCTCATTTCCGCAACGTCATATCCGCGCTCTTCGGCGGTCAATTCAAGGTACCGGTGCACCACCACTTCGTCTTCCTCCGGTTCGAGAGAGCAGGTACTGTACACCAGCACGCCACCGGGCTTGAGGAGCCGTCCGGCATTGACCAGCATCTCGAACTGCAGGGTAGCGATTCGTTCGAGATCTCTCCGATTTTTCCGCCACTTCATGTCGGGACGTTTTGAAAAGACTCCCGTCCCGGTGCAGGGGACATCAAGAAGGATACGATCGTACCACTTTTCCCCGTCACTCCCGAACATTGCAGCGTCACCTTCGATACAGGTAATGGAACGATGACTGAGCCGTTCGGCAGCATCATGAACCAGACCAAGCCGTGCGCGATTCCTGTCCACCGCATCAATCCTTCCAGAGTCGTTCATCAGTTCCGCACAGTGGGTCGTCTTTCCACCCGGGGCGGAACAGAGATCGAGAACCAGTTCCCCCGGCTTGGGATCCAGAAGAATGGCTGCCATTGCCGCTGCACCGTCCTGTGCGATGAAGCGACCTTCTCGAAAGAGAGAACTGTCAAAGAGCCCGGTCGCTTTCGGAACGACAAGGTATCCCGGCATTTCAGATTCCACCGCTTCGAAGCCTTCGTCTGCGAGGGCACTTATCAGTGATCCGACCGACGTCTGTCTCGTATTTGCACGGATCGACACCGCGTGTTTTTCATTCGATGCTTGCATCACCGCTTCCGCGGTTTCTTGCCCGAACTGATCTATCCACCGCTGTGTAATCCACCGGGGGAAGGACTGTTCCACAGAGATTTGTTCCGTGGGATCACCCGCAGGAACCGGCGGTTCGCCTTCACGGCTGAAGCGCCTGAGCAGGGCATTGACCAGTCCTGCCGCTCCGCGCCCGGATACGCGGGAGGCCATTTCAACGCTTTCATTAACCGCCGCCCATTCGGGGACAGCGTCCAAGAACATCATCTGGTAGAGTCCCAGCCTGAGTATCATCCTGATAGCCGGCTTGAGCGACGATGGTTTTCCCGTATAGTACCGATCAATGATGTGGTCGAGCCGGAGCTTCCATCTGAGCACACCGAGAACGAGTTCACGGACGAAAGACCTGTCCAATAGCGCCAAATCACCTACTTCGCGAGAGGCGAGAATCCGGTCAGCATACGCGCCGCCTGTTTCGATCCTCCTGAGCAGGTGCAGGGCTGTCTCCCGTGGTGTCCGCCCCTTTTTCCTATCGCTCGTCGCCAATAGTGTATCGTTCCGCCGAATCAGGAATAGTGAAGGTGAGATCAGCATCCGTGAGACCGGAGTTGATTACACAGTTCGAAAATGTTGCGGTAAAAACAGTCCCGCCGCGGTCGAGAGTAATCGTTCCCGGAAAGTAAACGCCGTTATACCGCCGGTAATCAGAAAACGTTTTGTGCCACACCGTACCGTCTGCACGATTGATATCCTCTTTAACGAGACGCAGCTCCGGTCCCTCGACCGTATACCGGTGAAGAACATCTCCGCGCTTCAGTTCAAGCGATACACGCCTGCCAAGATGTTCCATGGCGCCGATGATCTCATCATGGTGATCCCGCACCTGGTTCTCAGCGTCGAATACCGAGAGGAGTGCCTCGAGGTTAATCCTGCTATCCGGCACTAAAAGTCCGAGAACGTTGTCCGACCGTTCGGCGGTAATATAGAGATTTTCCGGCGGTACGTACACAACCATTGAATCAGCAAGAACACCGATACGAGCGGTCGTTATGCCGCCGAAACCCTTGATATCAATGCGGAAGTGATCGGGAGCATGATACCTGAGGCGGACCTGTGCCGAATAGGACCCGTTTTCTGTCCTGATGCCGGCGCGAGCGCTCCCCGAGAAATCGTTCACCCGGATCGTATACGTTTCAATCGCGCTGAGCACCTGGGCAACGGAAATATCGCGCGGAATGCCCGGCGAAGGTCTCAGACTGCACCCCTGCACGGTTAGAAGGACGACAGTAGCCGCGAGAACCGCCGCACCTGTGTATGCCGATCGTGCCATTACCTCAGGCTATCTATCTTGGACTGAATAGTATCCCGGTCTTCGCCGAAATCGAGCGCTTTCTGGTAGGCGTCGATTGCTGCACTGTTTTTGCCGAGCCTGACCAGAACGTCACCGTAATGATGGAAAATGATCCCCTTGTCCGCCGAGTCGGCAAAGGTGAGTGCCTGCTCGATATATTTTCTGGCCTCCTTGTACTTTTCCGTCTTGTAGTATGCCCAGCCAAGGGTATCGAGATACGCCCCGTTTTCAGGCTGCACCTTCAGGGCCTTCTTCACCATGGAGACTGCACGTGAAAGATGGGCGTCGTTTTCGATGTACATATAGGCGAGATTGTTGAGGGCGAGCGGATCGTCCGGCGTCAGGTCGAGAACTTTCAAGAGCATGCTCTCGGCGTTTTTGAACTGCCCTGCAAGGTCGTATGCGATGCTGGCACTCATGAGGTATCCGCGGTTTTCCGGATCGGCCGAGATCAGCCATTCATAAATCGCTATGGCGTCGGAATACTGCTTGAGTTCCGTGTAAATGCCGGCCTCGAGTTCCTTGACCAGCGTCGTGTGCGAGATGTACGTTCCAGCTTCCGTGCGGATAACATCCAGCGCTTCTTCGCCTCGTTCGAGCTTGACCAGCGAGCGTGCATACCCGGCAAATGCTTTATAGGCGCTTTCTTCGCCGAGGGAGTCGGGATTCTTTCCCAATCCGGTCCGGTAGTAGTTGGCGGCTTCCTCGTAGCGTTCGAGATAATTCATGGCCTTGCCCAGAGAAACGTAGAGATCGGTGTCGTCCTTCTCCTCACCCTTGAGCCGATCGTATAGTAAGCGCGCCTCATCGTCTCGTCCGGCATAAAAATAGACCGCCGTGAGCGTCTTCAATATCTCATCGTAGTCAATCCCGGCCTCTTCCGCTTTTTCCGCCCCGAGGGCAGCGGTTTTCTCAAAATAGAAAACACAGCACTCCCAGTCGTTTTCCATGAGACAGTGGTTGGCGATGGACACCATAATATACAGATTATCCGGATCTTTCAGGAGGGCATTCTTGTAAGTCTTGAGTGCCTCGTCTTCACGTCCGATGGAGTTATAAATGTTGCCAATTAACATCCATGCCTGAATGTCGAGCGGGTCGCGGTCGACAATTGCCCGGGAGAGAGAGATCGCATCGTCTATCTGGTGGTGTTCCGCCATGAAGGAGGCGATTTCATAGAGATCGGATGCAGTCAAATCATCTCCCCGTGCCTTTGACATGAGCAGCTTCCGGGCATCCTTTTTTCTGTCGAGGGTGAAGTAGTAGTCAGCAAGCTGAAGAACCATGGAGAGCGTGGGCTCTGGATTCAGTTTCATGTACATTTCCAGTGCTTCCGCCGCCTGATCAATCCTACCCACCTGCTTCTCGAGCAGTTGAAGCACCATCCAGTAATTTGGTTCAGCAGCGTTGGACCGTATCGCCATCCTGGTATAATACAGCGCAGCACGAATCTTTTTATCCCGAATGAATACCTTGGCGAGGGCGATCGCAATCTCGTCGGAGGTGGGATCGTACTGGAGTGCCTCGGTATAGGCGGCGATTGCATTTCCCCACTGTTCTTTCGCTTCCGCCATCTTGCCTTCCAGGAAGAGGTTCCCGGCAATTTTCTTTACCTCTTCTCGTGTTGCTCCCCCCGGTTGTTCGAGCGTTTTACTCCCCGGTTTCATTGCAGCACAGCCGGAAAGATACGCAAGAGAGACAGCGAAGAGTATCGTATAAAGAAGACGAAATCTTCTTATCATGAATGAAATGTTCATACAACCCCCGGATTATCATTATACATTGTGGTTTTCAAGATGTGCGTTTCAAGGTGCACGTGCCTGTTGCGTCTTTGATACTATCTCGTTTTCTCGGTAAGGACCTCAGCGATTCATCGCAAATCCACCGCCTCAGGGAATGTCTCGTACCGGTTTCTATTTGAAACCGGTTACGCATCGAGTATCAGTATCTCATTGTCTTCGATATCTTTTTTGCGGTATGACATATCGAGTACTTCAATTGGATGAATTGTTTTCACCGCAATTCCTTCGTGGTGCAGAAGATCGTCGATCTGCATCTTGCAGGACGGACAGGGCGTTGCCACATAATCCGCGCCCGTGGCGCGTATGTTTTCAACCTTGTGCCTTCCGATTTTTCTCGAGAGGGTGTGATGGGTATAGGAAAAGGCTCCTGCACCACCGCAGCATGTGTCTGCATCGTTCATTTCAACGAGTTCGACTCCGGGAACCATGGTTAACAGTTCGCGCGGTTCCGCGGAGATGCCCTGCCCCCGCACGAGATGACAGGGATCGTGATAGGTAACCGTCATGTCGACTGCGGCAAAATTCCGATCGATCTCCAGTATGGTGGCCAGAAACTCGTTCAGATCGTAAACCGGCACCTCGAAGCCCTTCATGCCGAGGAGTTCGGTAATATCGTGCTTGAGTGCAGCAGAACAGGAGGCGCAGTCGGTTACTATACAGTCGAGGTCATGACCGCGGAAGATGTTCAGGTTCTTTTCGGCAAGCTTCCGCGCATTCTCGAAATCACCGGACGAGTAGACCGGTATGCCGCAGCAGACCTGTCCTCGGGGTATCACCACTTCAACCCGGTTCCGTGTCAGCACTCGAACCGTCGCCTCGGCAATGTGGGGGAATATGAAGTTCGTGGCGCACCCGATAAAGTAGCCCACCCGCAAAATCTTCGATCCATAGATTACCGGATTAACCACCGGTAACCGGTTCATCGCCTGATCATCTGACAGAACGGGGATTTTTTTGTCCTCCATACCCGCGAGCCACGGCATCACTTCCGCAAGTGAGCTTCCGGTTTCCATAAACAGTCTCTGTCCCAGCGAGCCAGCTCTCGCTCCGGTGCTCATCAGTCCGGCATGCTTGAGAAATCCATTGAAAAGAATTTTTTTTATAGGATTGAGCCTGCCGCGCTCGACCAATTCCGCGCGTGCCGCCATGACAATCTGGTCGGTGCGGACACCGGAAGGGCAAATCTCCACGCAGCGCCTGCAACTCAGGCAATCAAGTATCCGATCTTCGAACATACTGTCCAGGGCGATACTGTCTTCCAGGGCCGCCCGGGCGTACTGTACCCGTCCACGGGGGGAGGAAGACTCGAGGCCCGATTCTTCGAAAGAGGGGCAGACACTTCTGCACAAGCCACAGCGAAAACAACGATAGATGTCATCAATCCACGGCTCTATATTCTTCAGTTTATTTTTTTTCTCAGGCATGTTTTGTGAATTTTTCCTGTAACGTCGTCTCAAGTATGTGACGGGTACTCTCGTCGTGCTCCACGATGACAATCCTTTCGAGCGAGCGATTTTCAGTGACAAGATAGTTTACTATCTCGTCCACTAGTATATGAGCAACCCGGTGCACTTCTATGTCGTGGGTGCCGATAGTGAGCAGAGGAACAGCAAGGGATCGGCAGCCGGTTGTGTTCGCCTGAACCAGTACTGCGTGCATTGCTTTTAGGAGGGCGTCGTCAGTGATCACAAGATCCTGGCCGGCAATGACCGCATGGAATATCCACCGTGCATGCATCGATCCCGCGCTGGTCACGATTGTCTCCCCGATAGCTGCCGGTGCCTTTTTGAGCGCCTCCTGCTCTATGGCATCGCCGCCGGTATGACGTATTTCTGCCGAAATACCGCCGCCCAGCCAGAGCATGTTATTCGCCGGATTTACTATGCCTTGGACATCGAGTTCGGCAATGTCCTTCCCGGTAATCTCGACGCGCGTTTTCCCGATTCTCATGCGTGGTGAATCCCGGAGTGCATGTGATGAAAAACACATCACACGGTTCAAGTTATTGTCAGGCCGGTTTCCTGCGCGTGATTACTTCACGGAGAGCAACTGATTCCGGCCGGTGATTCTTTCGAGTATCATGGCGGCCACGAGACCGGTCAGCGTACCTGTCAGGACAGCCATTCCAAGGAACAACGGAATTAATATAAATATTTCGAGGCTTTTGACAAAGAGTAAATATGCCGCACACAGCTGCATCAGATTGTGAGAAACTGCACCGAAAACGCTGATGCCGACCGGTCCAAAGAGCCGTCGTGACGTGTACCGCCTGACTATGCCCATAACAAAAACTGAAGCCAAACCACCGGAAAATGCCAGGATGAAAACCGGTGTCAGGAGCCGACCCAGTACGAGTGCCCCGAGCACGATTCGAAGGATGGTCACCTTCAACCCATCACTGAAGCCAAAGAGCATGAGGGCTATGATAGTTGCAATGTTGCCCAGACCCGGCCTGAACCAGGGCAGGAGTGGTAGGGTGGACTCGAAGACAAAAAGTACGAGTCCGCTGGCTGAAAGCAGAGAAAGCAGCACCAGACGTTTTGTTTCGGTGCTCCCCGGTGTCATTGTGTCACCCCGTCGAAAGAATCTTCTTCACTGCCGCCGCGTATAGTAACCATCACTCGATTGGGAACGCATATGATTACTTCCCCCATATGACTAATGCGCCCCATTCGAACGCAGTACTTGTGCGGACAGGCAGACTCTTCGATCTCCGCATATCCGTTTTCAATAACAATAACGGTTTCACCCAGCGGACCCCGTACCGTTTCTGTAACGTTTTTATCGAGAGAAAGTTCCAGTGTATGTTTGCCATCGACCTCAACAACTGCATGCCGTCCGCCGGAATACAAGTTACGAACACCGGCGATGCTTCCAATGGACACCAGGAGCAGGGAAATCACCAGCACCACATCGCCCTTCCTGCAGTATTTCATTACAAGTCGGTTCATTTTTCCTCAGTATCGTTGCACACTCGTCGTTCTATTTTTACATCGGGACTATTCGGATACTGTCCCCGCGGTGGAGACAATTTTCCGGACGGATATCCTGAGTATAGTCGATTCAGACGCCCACGATATCGACAAGACGCCCGCACTGTGAACATGCCCCGTCCTTGATTCCGGATACCCGCACATGATAGTACGACCTCTGAACGAGCAGGTTCCCGCACTTTGGACACACCGTGTCGGAGGTGCCTTCGAGATGGATATTCCCGACATAGACATAGTGCAGTTTTTCCCGTGCTATTTCATATGCCCGCTCGAGTGTTTTGATCGGTGTTTCCGGTTCGGAAAATTTGTACCGCGGGAAATACCGTGAAAAATGCAGGGGTATGGAAGGACTGACTCCACACAACCAGTCAACCAGCGTGTGGAAATCTTCGTCCGTATCATTCCGGCCGGGGATGATGAGGTTTGTCACCTCGATATGGCAGGATCGGGACGCAATCTCCACAGTCCGCAGCACATCATCGAGGTTCCCTCCGCAGAGCTCACGGTAAAATTCCGGCCGCATCGCCTTGATATCGATATTCATGGCGTCGATGACCGGGAGCAATTCGACGAGGGGTTCCTCGTTCACATAGCCGTTCGTGACCAGCACATTGACCAGGCCGCGTTCGTGCACCAGCGTGCCGGCGTCACGAATAAACTCGAACCAGATGAAAGGCTCGGTGTAGGTGTAGGCGACGCCGATAGAACCGTCCCGCGAGGCCATTGCGGCGAGTTCTTCCGGCGGGACAGAGCTGGTCACCGACTTCTTCTGTGATATCTCGCTGTTCTGGCAGAAGAGACACCGCAGATTGCACCCGTTCGGCCCGGTGGAAAGGATGGGCTTCGACGGGTAAAAGTGATAGAGCGGCTTCTTCTCGACAGGATCAATCGAGAGGGAAACAACTTCCCCGTATGACTCGGCATACAACGTACCGCCCAGGTTCGCCCGTACCCGGCAGACACCGCTCTTTCCCTCGGCGATGATGCAGAAATTCGGGCAGAGGGTACAGGCGACCTTCCCATCTTCACGAGTTGTGTAATAAGCGGCTTCCATGAAGTGTGTTCTCCGGATAAATATGGTGCCACTGGTAGTATAACGGATTTTACCTAATGCCGCGAGCGGTGAAAAAATAACGCGTTGCGTACAGGAACGTTTTCTTATTACTTCATCAAAATATCCCGTTCATTCTGTCTTCCGGGCTGTTCCTGCTGTTTTCATTCCCTACGTTTCCGCAGTTGCCTGGTTGTGTTCCCTTTCCAGCGCTTCATCGATCACTGAGACAATCCGTCCGGGGGAGATGTTGCGCATACAGGCGTGCGTTCCTATCGGACAGGCACGGGGACCATGCACGCTGCAGGGTCGGCAGTCCATGGATTCCTCGATAACCACGCTCCGGTCGGTATAGGGCCAGAAGCCGAAATCCCGGACAGTCGGGCCGAAAATCGAAAACGTCCACGTACCCGCCGCAGCCGCGAGATGCTGCGGGGCGGTATCTCCGGTGAGGACAAAACGCGCGCGCCGGTAGAGTTCAAACGACTGCCGCAGGGTCAGTTTACCGCAGGCGTTCACCGCGCCGGAAACACCATCGGCGACGAAGCGGCAGACATCCTGGTCGGATGCAGCCCCGCTGATGACAACTCCCTGTCCTCGCTGAGCGTATACGCTTCCGAGTTCGGCAAAGTATTCGCCGGGCCACTGTTTTGTCGCCCAGACCGATCCGGGAGCGAGCACGCAGAATTCCTCGATACCGGTCAAAATATCGGTAACAATGTTTCTGTCGGAATCATCAGGATAGACCGATGGTTCGACCGATCCCATATCCCAGTCGAGAGCTTCTGCAAGCATGAGGTTACGGTCCACTTCGTGGACATCGGTACGATATGGAATCCGTGCGCTGTGCAGGAACGTTCCCCCGCCTTTCGCGAAACCGATACGGGTTTGAGTCCCCGAAAGAAATAAAGCCAGCGCCGTCCTGAACGACCGGTGGGGAATGAGCGCTGTGGTCACCCCGAGCCGGCGGAGCCTTCCCGCAAAACGTATCAGGCCAACAATGCCACGATCAGCTCCGCGCTTGTCCCACACCACAATCGTGTCGACAAACGGGTTGTTCTCGACAAGGTTTTCACACCCCGAGCGAACGACCGCGATTATTCTCTCATCGGGACACGACCTGCGTGCCGCTTCGAAGAGTGGCGTCGCCAGGATGACATCACCGATGAACGCGGTTTGTACAATTGCAATCGATCCCATATACTTCCTCTTCGGGCTCCCCTGCCCTCAGGAAAATCCTGTGTTCACGCAGGATTATTTTTTACCAAACACCCGGCCTTTCCAGACAACCTGCTTCTTCCCGAATATCTGGTTTGCAAAGAAAAGAGTACCATAATACATTTGAAAAACAATCATTGCCGGGATGGTGAAAGCATCGCTCCGTCGTGCGCCGGAAAGCCCCGAAAGCATGATAAGGTACCCCGCTATCCACGAAAGGCACACCACTGCCAGCGGCTTTAATGTCCAGTAAGTCAGGGCAAGAGAGGTGATAAACGAGACAATCATCATGCCCTCGATAAACATCATGAGCCGACCGACGAAGGAAAAATCGGAGAGTTCATACACCCATCGGAGACGCTGCCTGATAAAGGTTGCTACATTCTCCTCCGGGGCGGAAACAACCACGCCGCTCTCATCGGTTACCCACCGTGATGTATAGCCTGTCTGCCGCACGATAGCGTTCATGAGAGCCATGTCCTCCACGATGCTCGCCGACACGCCGAAAAAACCACCGACCGCATCAAAAGCTTCACGCCTGAAGGACATGTTGTTTCCCATGACGGTGATTGGGAATCCGAGTCCGGAGCAGCCCATCGCCACCGCGTGCTTGGTGATCAGATCGGAGCACTGGAGACGGTCGAACAGCTTCCCGGAAGAGGTGTCGACCCGGGTTGTTGCCCCCACAATTCCAATCGTTTCATCGTAGGCCGAGAGATGTCCCTTGATCCATCCCGGTTGGACCTCGATATCGGCATCGGTGATACACACAATTTCCCCGGTCGATTCCCGGACACCAAGATTCAACGGGCGCTGTTTGGCGTTCAGATCGTGGGATTCTCCCGCAGTGGAGAGCACCCTGAACATGCGGTCGCGCGCCGCGTACTCCCGGCATATTTCCCCGGTGCGGTCTTCCGACTCGTCATCCACGAGAAGCACCTCGAGCCGGTCCCGTGGGTAGTCGAGCTTGATAATACTGTTGAGGGTTCGCGGGAGATTGTGTTCCTCGTTACGGGCGCAGATGACGACCGATATCCGGGGAAGCTCGACAGGAAGGCTTGCGGATTTCAGGCGTTTCTCTCCGGCCATGATCAGGACGGCGAACACAAGATAGACAAGCGCATAGACGACAATGACCAGCGCGAGAATGTCAACTGTCATGTAGTTCGATGTCCTCCCCGTTCTCCACCAGGGATAGATCTTCGATGCTTCCGATCCCGATCCCCTTTTTTATAGCTTGCTGTCCGATGTGGCGGATCAGGTTTACCAGTTCGATTCCACCTCCCTGAACAGTATCATGAAAAACCTGTATCGCTCCCGGGCGGATAAAGGATTCAATGTGGGCGAGTATTCGGTCGGGTGGATTGTCCGTGTAATCTCCCGAAAGCACTGTCCACAGGACGAGCGGAAGCGCCCACTCCCGGGCGAGTCGGGCGGTCGTGAGGTTGAAGAGCCCATACGGCGGGCGAAACCACTTCGGCGTACTCCCGACTGCATCGCTGATCATTTTCTGTGCCTCGTCAATCTCGTATGCCGCTTCACGCCGCTTCATGAACAACATTCGCTGGTGTGTCATCGAGTGATTACCAATGACATGTCCGCGTTCCAGAATGCTCCTGCTTATCTGCGGGTACTTTTTCACCCGGTCGCCCACGAGGAAGAACGTCCCGCGGCTGTCGAGTTCATCGAGGATATCGAGGACGAGAGGCGTAATGTCCGGATCAGGCCCGTCATCGAAGGTCAGCGCTAACGTCTTCGATTGGGGCGTGCCCTCCCAGACACACCGACCGAGTAACTTTTTCAGCATCGCCGGGGGAACGAAGGTGAGCGATTCTTTCATGCGCTTAATCATGAGCCTGTTCTCCGGTTTCCGTGCTGAATGCTGCGGTTTGGCGGCCGCGCCATTCGAACGACCCGAAATACCCCCGCAGTGTCACCCCAATGATATAGGGAACATGCAACACTTCGGCAAGGGGAAACACAAGCAGATACTTAGCTTGTTTCATCCTGACCGCTCCGTACGTGGTCAACAGGAGGTCCCCCGCGGTTTTCAGCCCGTATCCCACCGCGAAAATCCCGAATCCGGCCAAGCCCGCCACTGCGAGCACAAACCAGGCGGATATGATGGTGAAGAAGGTAAAGAATACCACCATCAGAGCAACCGCACCGGAAGATGGATACCGGGAAATCTTCGAAGCCCAGCGGCTTCTTCGGGCAAGAAACTCTCCGAGGGTGGCGCTCGGCCGTGATATGACCGCGGTTTCCCTTCCAAAGGCGAATACCACCCGGGAAGGATCGCCCTGTGCGATCTTCTGCATGAGTAGATCGTCATCACCCGAGACCAACTGCCCGATGTTTTCGAAGCCATTCACCCGCTCGAACGCGGAACGCCGGTAAGCGAGGCTTGCGCCATTGCAGGTAAGGGGAAACCGTCTATTCATGAATCCGGCCGCCATCGACTGTATGCCGATCAGTTCGAGCGACTCCATAAGGCCGAGTAATCCGTGCGCTTCTTCGACGACGGTGCCGGCAACGAGTTCTACACCCGGCGTGAAATAGCTCACCATGGTGAGAATCCAGGTATGGTGAATCCGGCAGTCGGCATCGGTGGTTATGATAATCTCGCCGGTCGAGGATAGTATGCCATCGTGAACAGCGCGTTTCTTGTGGGTATACGGCGATTGTGAAAACCGCGTTTCAACGAGACGGACTCGTTTATCACTGGCGGAAAATTCCTCGATAACCGCTTTTGTACCGTCCTCGGAACAGTCGTCAACCGCAATGATTTCGAGTTTGTCCGCGGGATAATCCTGCCGGAGGAGGTCGCCGAGAAGTTCGCCGATGGTCTTTTCCTCGTTGCGGGCGGCGATAATCACCGAGACGGACGGTGTGATGTTTTCCAAACGTTTGTGCGAACGAACATGCCCTGTGAACGCGATAAGACAGGCAGCAAGATACACCATTCCTCCGCCGATCAACACAAAGGCTGCGATCATAGATATACCATTCATAAGCGATTCATCTCCCGTATGATGCAATATCCTTATTTATCTCACGCATGTCAAGTTTCAGGTTGTCGATGGTACATAATACATTTTCGGTGAATGAGGTTTGTCACCAAGTATCCCACCGGCTCTTTTTAGCGCTTTTTTTCGAAAAAGCTGTTGTGCTGCAGAGGGTATCTTGATATACTTTTATTTCATCTTGAACAATAACCTGAAACAATCAAATATCGAGGAGAGCACGTAGTGGGGAAACACCCAGTAGTGAATAAAAATCGTGAGCGCGGCTTCATCGGGATATTCGTATTGCTTGTGGCTGCCGGTTCTTTCCTGGCACCGGGGGAATGCCGGGGACAAGTCGAGTCGGGCTATATCGAAGAGGCAGTCCGGCTGGATGGCATTCTCAACGAGCCGTTCTGGGAAAGTATCGAACCGGTAATCGATTTTACCCAGCGCGAATTGAGCGAGGGAGCGCCACCGACAGAGAGAACCGAGGTACGCTTCGCCTTCGATGAAGATAACTTCTATATTGGAGTCATCTGCTTCGACAGCGAACCGGAAAAGATCATCCACAAGCAGTTGAAACGGGATGTAAACCCTGATTCGGACGACAGGATTTCCTTTGCCTTCGACACCTATAACGACATGCGCATGGGATATCTGTTCTCGACCAATCCGAACGGTTTCCGCTACGACGCCACGTTTCGCGGGGGGGCAGATAAGGAAAATGTCGATTGGGATGGTATCTGGGACGTTCGTGCTCGGATTACAGACCAGGGGTGGTCGTGCGAGATTGTCATCCCTTTCAAGACGCTCCGTTTTCCAACCACCGACACCCAGGTGTGGCGGCTGAACATTAAGCGTACGATTCGCCGAAAGAACGAGGAGTTGCACTTTCGCGGTTGGCACCGGGATGACCGCTTCCTGGATCTCTCAAAAACCGGTACGCTCCTCCTTGATAAACCGCTGAAGGCAACCAGGCAGGTTGACCTCAAGCCATACCTTCTTACCGGTGCGGAGAGAACCAGGGACGAAGGCACCGATGAGGTTCTCCGCGCGGGACTCGATGTCAGGTACGGTATCACCTCGAATGCAACGCTCCAGCTGACCACGAAAACGGACTTTTCCCAGATCGAAAGCGACCGTGAAGTGATCAACCTGACCCGATTCGATATCCACTACCCCGAGAAGCGGGATTTTTTCCTCGAGGGGCAGGAGACCTTCGACTTTACCCAGGGTGGCACCCGGCTCTTCTACTCGCGGCGCATTGGTATTTCACCGGACAGGGAGGAGATACCGGTTCTCGGCGGCGCAAAATTCATTCAGAAAACAGGCTCGCTCCGGCTCGGTGTGCTTTCGATGCAGACAGAGGGCAAACACGGTATACCGGGAACCAACTATACGGTCGCCCGGATAAAGCAGGATGTGTTCGACCAATCATACATCGGATTCATCGCCACGAGCGTACTCGACAGGGATAACCATGACAGTCAGGTACTCGGAACCGATTTCATCCTCCGTACCAACTCGTTTCTCGGCGATAAGAATTTCGAGGTTCAGGGATACCTCTCCGGTTCTCTGACAGACGGGAAGGGCACCGATAACCTTGCCGGAAGAGTATTCGTTGCGTACCCGAACGATCTCATCGATGCCTATGTTCTGCACCACGTCATCGATACGAATTACAATCCGGAAATCGGGTTTGTGAGCCGTACCGGGATCAGAAACTCCATCGCCCGGATAAATATCAGGCCGCGACCCAGTATTCCGCATGTCAAACAGCTGCTTTTCAAGCCGGTCGATGTCAATTATACCACGGACATGAATAACCGGCTTCTGACACGCAAAACCGAATTTCGGCCATTTGGAATTGTGACCGATTATGGCGATGAATTTATCTTTGAAATCATGAACGAATATGACTACCTCGATGAGGATTTCGATATTTTCGATGACGTTGTCATTTCTCCCGGCACGTATGCCTGGTGGTATTACCAGGCTAATTTCACTTCGAACGAAAGCAGGCCTGTTTCCTTCGAAGCAGAAATGCAGTGGGGTGATTTCTATAGCGGAACGCGCGATATGGTTGATGTGGCGTGTACCTTCAAGCTGAGCAGGTTCTATTCCCTCACGGCTGATGTGGTCTATAACAATATCATCATTGCCGAGCGTTCATTTGATACGCGTGAATATGGCGGGAGAATCGACGTGGATGTTTCCACGCGCCTTTCTTCGAGTGCCTATGTTCAATGGAACAACGAAACGAACGAGGTGAATGTCAACTACCGCATTCACTGGGAACCGAAGCTCGGTAGCGACCTCTATATCGTCTACAATCACCTGATGGACGAACGGGACCGCTACCGGACGCTCAGGAATACCGGTATGCTGAAGATGGACTACACGTACCGGTTTTAATGTGCGAAAGTGACGGGGCGGGAAGAAAGCCACCGATCGCGTTTCGCCAAGTTGGATACTGCCGGCTATGATAAGGTATCTCCATGAACAGAATTGAAGAGTTCCAGAAGAAGTTTTACCGTAATAAGTTCAAACGATACGGTGACGATCCGCGGGCACTCTCCTGGAACGACAGGAAAACCCAGATAGTCAGGTTCCAGGGCCTTGCCGAACTTTTCAAGTACGAAGTGGCAGGGCCGTATACTGTCCATGAGGCAGGCTGCGGACTTGCGCACTTCAAGGAGGTTCTCGATCCCTACTACCCGGAATGCATCTATTCCGGCAGCGACATCCTCCCTGAGTTCATCGAGCATGACCGGAAAAAGTATCCCGACTGTGTGTTCTCTGTACAGAATATCGGCGATGAATTCGAGCGGATCAGCGAATCGGTTAAAGGGAAAGATTACTACTGTGTGAGCGGAACATTC
Source organism: uncultured bacterium (assembly GCA_964456585.1). GTDB lineage: Bacteria > Latescibacterota > Latescibacteria > Latescibacterales > Latescibacteraceae > Latescibacter. The sequence continues at coordinate 38,397 of CAYWBT010000001.1, read as the reverse complement.
AATGCGATGGGAGACTGCCCCCTCACAGAATGGGAAGGATTCATCTTTCGAAGCATCGATAATATGTTCCGTATGGCGGGCAAGGGAATCGGATTCAATTTCCTGTCGTCGTCTTCCGGCTATCACTGCGAAGGTCTGTACTATGCAAATCCCGGTACGATGATGAACTGGTGTATAAAGAATATTTCGCGGTTCACCATGATCCTGCATAACACGCCGCTCTACGAGTTCACCGTACTGGTCTATAAGGAGGCGTTTTTCCAGGAATTGTTTCCGGCTTGAGGAGGGATTTCTTCTTATGATACATCAGGACAGCAGGTGTGAAGAATGATGCGTTGGGGAGAGATGGATTCTTCCGGCGACACACCGCTCGATGAAACCGGCCGTGTCAAAATGTCTTTGTTCGTATCACCGGGGAAAACCAACAACGTGTAAAAAACTGAAACTACACGATAATCACTTACCTGAGGACGTACACCATGAAACCGTTCATTGCACTGCTGATTGCATTACTCGCCCTATCCTGTGGTTCTTCTTCATCTCGCGACCAAAACGCGATCTACGTTGCCCAAGATGGCAACGATACATGGTCCGGTATGTTGCCTGAACCGAATAAAAGAGGTACGGACGGCCCCTTTGCGACCCTCGACAAGGCCCGTGACACGCTCCGCGAGGTCAGGAAATCCAAGAAAAATGAAGACAACGGGATGACCGTGTACATCCGGGAAGGCATCTACCAGTTCTCGCAGTCGTTCACGCTCATGAATGAAGATTCCGGTACCGAGAGTGCTCCCATCGTGTGGTCTGCCTATCCCGGCGAGCGGGTGGTGTTTACCGGCGGCCTGTTCATCAACGATCTATACCCGGTCGACGATCCCGCGGTGCTGAAGCGCATCGACGCTGCCTATCGGGATAACATCCTGACAACGAATCTCACGGACCGGGGAATCGAGAGCTTTGGTGAAATCAATCCGAGGAAGGGTCCCCGTATGGAGCTCTTTTTCAAAAACGACTACATGACAATCGCCCGGTATCCGAATGACCGGTGGCTGACCATCGCGGGGGTCCCCCAGACCGGCGAAAAGCGCATCAACGAGGGACGCGCGAGCTGGATCATGTTCGGTGTCCCGCGCGGACGGCACTACGGGAGGTTTACCTACGGGAAAGACGATTTTGAATCCTCGAAGAGGCCCGCTTCATGGTCGGATGAAAATGATATATACGTGCACGGCTACTGGGTATACGACTGGAGCGACGAGATACTCAAGGTACAAAAAATCGATGTGAAAACGCGGGAGATATTCCCGGAAGAATCCCACCACGGCTATGGATATCAACAGGAGCAGCGCTACTATTTCCTCAATATTCTCGAGGAACTTGATTCACCGGGAGAATTTTATATCGACCAGAGTTCCGGTGATTTGTACTTCTGGCCTCCGGAACAAGTCCAGGAAAACGATGTCGTCTACCCCGTCTTGGATGAACCGATGATATCACTCGAGGAAACATCGTTTGTTACTTTCAGCGGCATTACCTTCGAGGGAACGCGTGCCGGGGCTGTTCAGATCACCGGGGGAACGAACAATACCATTGCCGGATGCGTTTTCAGGAATATCGGCAACGATGTTGTCACCATCAACGAAGGGACGAACAACGGGGTAACCAGTTGTGATATTCATCAGGTTTCCGCCGCCGGTGTCATCATAACCGGCGGGGATCGGAAAACCCTCACACCTGCGGGCAACTATGCGGTGAACAATCACATCAGCCACTTTGCAAAAGTGATCAAGACCTATCGCCCTGCGGTCAGTATCAAGGGTGTGGGTAACCGTGTTGCGCACAATTACATCCATGATGCGCCGCACCTCGGTGTCTGGTTTGAAGGCAATGAGCATGTGCTCGAGTACAACGAGATGACCAGAGTTGCCATGGAGACAGGCGATGTCGGGGGATTTTACACCGCGTTCGACTGGACGTATCGCGGCAATGTTATACGATACAACTACTTCCACCATATCCACGGGCCTATCTACCTCGGGGCAATGACTGTTTATCTCGATATGCCGGTCGGAGGATTACATCTGTACGGGAACGTTTTCTATGATCTCGACAAGGGATTCTTCACCAACAGCGGCCGCGACTGCGTAATCGAAAACAACATCTTCGTCAAGTGCAATCCATCCATTGGGATCAGCGTCTATCGATCGGCCAAGGAATATGCACTCGGCGGCAGCTGGCGCATGGTTGAGAGGCTTCACGATGTGAAGTACCGTGAACCACCCTACAGCACGCGGTATCCCGAGCTACTGAGGATTTTCAACGACGGCGATCCCGCGTTTCCCACCGGCAACCTGATCGCCCGGAACATCAGTTACGGCGGTCGGTTCCTCGATCTGCACACAGAGCTCGATTTTGAGGTGGTGCGGGTACGGGAAAACGTCATTGCCGATCCGATTGTGGCAAATTCACGTGACTGGGGCAAGAACAAGGAACAGATCAAAACGTATAAACAGGGAGACCAGGAAATTACTGAGGAACTGAAAAAGTACGGCAACGTACTCGTGGAGGGCGATCCCGGATTTGTCGATGCCGAGCAGGGGGATTTCCGCCTGAAAGAGGATTCAGTGGCCTTGAAGCTTGGATTCAAGCAGCTGCCGCTCGACAAGATGGGATTGTATGAGGATGAGTACCGGGCAAAGTTGCCGGAGTAGTTTCCCGGTTCTGTTGGGGAAGGAAAGGGTGGTATCTTGTAAGAAGACGTGTGCTGTAACCGTGATGGTTTCTCAATAGTGGCTGCGTCGGAGCGGGAAAGTAGTCTGCCTGTCGTTGAGCGGGAGAGGATATCGGAATAGGTTATCCGGATTTTTCCGCCGCGACAAGGCAGCTCGCACCAAACCGCATTCTCTTTCCTGCCGCCAGTCGCTTCGACTCCCGCACAAGCATCTTGTGTGAAAATGCTGAGTTTTTACCGGGCGTTTCTTGTTGCTCCTTTTTCCTGGTTGCACCGGAGAAGAAGGGAAGTGTCCGGTATATGAATGCCGGCAGGACAAGCGCTTGGAAAAAGTACGTGGCGTAGAGAACACGGTATCCCGCGCGATCGAGCTTCCGTCCCAAACTCCGCAGGGAATATCGGTGATAGTGGCCGAGATCGAAATCTTCCAGCGACCAGAGCAACGCACATGCCGGTGCGGTGATAAACAGCTTTCCACCTGGAGCGAGAAGGCCGTGCAGTGTCTCGAGAAACGCCACGTCCTCCCGGTGGTGTTCGAGCACGTCGAACAATCCGGCAGCAGCCATGACTCCCGGCTTAAAACCGGCAGCTTCAACCGTACTCTGAATGATGTGTTCGACCCCGTGCCTGCGGGCGTGTTCGACACCGGTTGTGCCCGGCTCGACCAGGACGGTCTCGATACCACGCTCCATGAGACCTTTCGTGACAGAGCTGCTGCCGCCGCCTATCTCGAAGAAACAACCGTGATCGTGATAGTTCGTAACCGTTTCGATGATAATGTGGTTACGGTGGTTGAACCAGTAAGAATCATCTTCAAATTCAAAGCATATATCATGCCCGGTTCCGGGAATGGAGATGGTGTGATCGCCTGCTTCCCGGGGGATCCAGATACCATCATTCGTCTGTATCAGGTTTGTAGCAAAATCGCCGCAATTGATCATTAAGTCCAAACCAACATTTTTCACGGTATACGACAGGCATACACCGGTAGTGTTCAAAGAAGCACAGAACCTTTCCGGACCTCGTTCCACACTATTATTACACATTTGCCGCTCGATACCCAAGCTAATTTTGTTACCACAGTGAAAAAAGTAACCACCTGAAGGTAAAAATGGCTTGCGGGTAATCCTGCAGGGGAGTCTCGATGTCCGGATCAGCTCGCGATGATGTGGGCGAACGGACAGTCGAATGTGATTAAGCCAGGAGACTTCCGTAAAAACGCGATTGGTAAAATCCGGCCAAGAAATTATTTGACATTCATAGGAATACCGGTATTTTTCAGGTGGCATGAGTATTACCGGTGAAATATTGTCAAAAACAATATGAGTTATAGAAAAGAGTGAGGAACCATGAAAAAGCTGACCGACCAGCAAATCGCTGAATATCTTCACCGAAGCTACATCGCTGTTGACGGGCTCTGGTTCGTGAAAGTCGAGGAGCAGTACGGATTCGATGCCGCGCTTGATATTGATGCCGAGGTATGGAAGATCCTGCCCAAGATTCAGGCCCGCATGATAAAATCCATGACCGGGTTAGGCAGCGGACTGGATGAACTCCGCGAATGTCTTAAACTGAAGTTCGATCTGGAAGGCTACTCGGTCGAAATTACGGATCATACCCCGCATAAGAGCTTCACTGTCGTAATAAATGAGTGTCCCTGGCACGAACTCATGAAAAAATCGGGCCGCGAGCACCTTTCTCACAAGGTCGGGTCGCGTATCTGCAGCATCGATTACCAGACCTGGGCAGCCGAATTCGGGAGCTCCATCACGGTCGAACTGAGTGAGTATCTCTGCGGGGGAGACCAGCAATGCACGATCGTGTTCAGGTTTACCGAGCACAATGGGGGATAGGGCGTGCCACCGCCGAAATGCATACGTCAGGTTGACGAGATGGTGTGGGAAATACCGCCGTCCTACAAAAAAGGCATGCGTGTTCCCGCCCGGATCTATGCCTCGAAAAAGCTGCTCGAATCCATGGATGACGGTGTCTTTGAACAGGTAACCAATGTCGCCGCCCTGCCCGGTATCTGCACCCATGCACTGTGTATGCCCGACGGCCACTGGGGGTACGGATTCCCCATCGGGGGAGTGGCGGCGATCGACCCTGCGGAGGGAGTTATCTCCCCGGGAGGGATCGGGTTCGACATCAACTGCGGGATGCGTCTGGTCAGGACGGGGCTCACCTATGATGAAGTCAGGCCGCACCTGCGGAAACTGGTTGACCGTTTATTCGAGCGGGTACCGGCCGGCGTGGGATCGAAGGGATTCGTTTCCATCTCCCGCGATGATTTTTTAACCATGCTCGAACAGGGGGCCGGCTGGTGCGCCGAAAGAGGATACGCCACCGCTCATGATCTTGAGCACACCGAAAACCGCGGCTGTATCGACGGTGCCGATGCCTCGAAGGTGAGTGACCGGTCGATTACGAGGGGTATCAAGCAGATCGGGACTCTCGGTTCCGGCAACCACTACCTCGAGATTCAGGTGGTCAGGCGGGAAAACGTCGCGGACCGAGAAGTCGCCGGGAAATTCGGATTCACTCTTCCCGACCAGGTTGCGGTCATGCTGCACTGCGGAAGCCGCGGCTTCGGTCACCAGGTGGCGACCGACTACCTGCATGTTTTTCTCGATGCCATGAAAAAATACGGTATTTCCGCCCCGGATCGGGAGCTTGCCTGCGCCCCCTTTCACTCTAAGGAGGGGCAGGACTATTTCGCGGCAATGAACTGTGCAATCAACATGTCGTATGTAAACCGCCAGGTGATACTCCACCGCGTGCGTGAGGTGTTCTCGGATATTTTCGGCAGAGATCCCGATGATCTCGGTCTCGAACAGGTCTATGACATCGCCCACAATACCGCCATGCTCGAAGAGCACGAGATAGAAGGGAAAGAACGCCTGGTGCTCGTTCACCGCAAGGGTGCAACCCGGGCGTTTGGCCCGGAAAGAAAAGAACTCTCCGGCCTTCACCGCCAGACCGGCCAGCCGGTTATTCTGGGAGGCAGCATGGAAACCGGATCGTATCTCCTGACCGGTACGAATGCCGCGCGCGAGACCTTCTTCACAACCGCCCACGGCAGTGGACGAACCATGAGCCGCAGAAAGGCAAAGAAACAGTTCAACGGGAGAAAAGTCCAGAAAGACCTCGCTGCACGTGGAATCTACATCCGTACCGCTTCCTATTCCGGTTTGGCCGAAGAGGTTGGACAGGCGTACAAGAACATCGACGATGTGGTCGAGACGGTTGTGAAATCGGGGATAACCCGGCCGGTGATTCGCTTCATTCCGGTGGGGAACATCAAGGGATGAGACCGCCATGTGCTATACCTACCGTGACGATATCGCGCTGGCTGACGTAGCATTCGATGCGTGGGGACAGACCCTGGAAGAGACGATCATCGCGTCTGCCGATGCGCTCATGAATGTCATGGTGGAAAATCTCGATGCGATCCATAAGAGCGTGCGGCGGAACCTGATGGTGGAATCGGATACTACAGAAATGCTGCTGTTCCGCCTGCTCGAGGAACTGGTGTATCTAAAGGACGCCGACGGTGTCTTCCTGCGAATCTCCGAAGTTACTCTGAAGAAAGTGAATGATCGTTTTCTGCTTGAGGCGTCGGCGTACGGCGAGGAAATCGATCCGCAACGTCACGACCTCAACGTTGATGTGAAGGCGGTAACCTACCACCGGTTCACCGTGGAGCAGACGCCGCAGGGCTGGAAAGCAACCGTGGTGCTGGATGTGTAGTTTCAGTGGGGGAGGCTCCTACCGCGGATCATCGTGGAGGGGAGAGGAGTGCCCGGTAGGCAGGCCGCCGTGCCCCATCCTGACCAGTCTCATCAGTACGCTTCACTGAAGGTAAGATACACACCGCTTGTATCGCTTCCCACAGCATAATCCAGGCGAATCACGAGGTTGTCTTCACGATTAAAAAAGTACCTGATCCCGGCGCCGCCGGCGGTGTGAAACGTTCCGGAAAAGAGGTCGCCCATGGTGTCGGCCACTCGTCCGCTCGCGACGAACACCGATCCCCCCAACGCCCGCCATATCGGAAAGCGGATATCGTTCTGAATAAGCACCAGACTTTTTCCCAGGAAGCGGTCTATCTCGTATCCCCGGAGACGGCTTTCGCCCCCGAGCGATGAAAACAGGTAGTAAGGAACATCACCGCGACAATTCTCGATCCAGAACATTCCGGCGAGCACGAGATCTGAAATCGGATTATAGAACCTTCTGACATCGAGGGAAAGCTTATTGAAAGCGCCTCCCTCTTCATGGAATATAATCCCGCGGTACTCGAGTTTCGCCAGGGTACCGCGGCGCGTAGCGAGCACGTTGTCACGGCTGTCCCAGAGAATACCGATTCCGGAACCTACATCGTATCTCCCCGAATTCCAGGGAACTGCCGACGAGCGAATCATGCCGCCCTGCTTTGATTTTACGAGCGCTTGGTTGGAGAAAAAGGTAAGGAGATCCAGTTTCAGGTGACTGACAATCCGGTGTTCGAAGGTCACCAGGGCATCGGTGTGTTCCGGTGTATATTTCTCATAATTGTCGCTTGTCGTGTTGTTTCCCAGACCGAAGAACTCCGTTGGAAACTTTCGGTATGTTATTCCAATCTTCAACCGGTTATTGTTTCCTGAAAAATAGTGATCCCACTGGATCGCCGACGTAAACTGCTTTTTTTGGGTAAACAGGCTGAAAAACTGCACATTCGATGTATGTTCCGTACTGCTCCGGTAACTTTTTAAGCCTGCCAGACCACCGCCGAAACCCGTATCGGTGGTATAAAAAAAGGCTGGAAGTACGAGAAACGAGGGGTACTCGAAGGAATTGTTGCTTTCCTCGCACCTGCCGATCGAAGCGGATCCCAGCAGTAAGGTGATGAGCAGAAGCGGAATCGGAAATCTCATACGTAAGAATTCCTGTAGTTCTGTGTTATGGTTGATTGACAAGCGAAAGTATGGAACGCTGATGTTCAGCTCGGTTCCATCTCCCGCAGCAGTTGTATAATTTCAGTGTTTCGTTTTCTCAATGAGGCGATGACGTCGGGATTGTTTTCACTGGTGAGACAGCGGCTGATATCGGCACGCTCATCGCGCAGTTCCTTGATCTTAAAATACCGGATGTTTCCATTAACATGGGCCTCTGCGGTCTGCTCATCGATCTTGACTATGGCCGCATGAGCGATGATGTCCTGGAGGGCGCGATTCACAACACCGCTCATGAGGCCGGACGGGGAGGTGTCCAGACCCTCAACTATCCGGTGAAAGAGTTCCTCGGCGATCGTTCTCATGGCAGGATCGGAGAAAATGTTAATCCCCACCTCCTCCATAACTGTACGGGCGAAACCAGGGTGTTGGATGAGAGCAGCGAGAAGACCGGACTCCCGTTCGATTTTCATGTTTTCACCTGAGGCGGGCGATTCCTCATCCCGTCGGAACCGTCTCCTCCTGATACGGCCGTTGACCGCCTTCCGCATGGCATCGTTATCGACGCCGATTTTCACCGCTATCTCCTTTATGTAGACTTCCCTCTTGAGTTCATCCGGTATGAGCGATATGGAATCTGCGATTTCTCCCGCCAGGGCGATCCTGTCTTCGGCGCCGGTCAGCGTCTTGCCCCGGACGTTGACTTTGAATTCCCAGATATCCATCGCATGACCGAGATACTCCTGGAGTGCATCTTGACCGTGCTCGCGAACATATGAATCGGGATCGTGTCCCTCGGGAAGTACAGCAACGCCGATCTTCAGATCGGTCGCCAGGAGATTGTCCGCCCCTCTCGATGCCGCGGTTATACCTGCGCTGTCGCCGTCGAAGAGAAGGATGACACTCCGTGCCATACGGGTGATAATTCTGCCCTGATCGGGAGTAAATGCAGTTCCCGAGGAGGCGATAACGTTAAGTATGCCGGCCTGATGAAGCGAGAGAACATCCATGTAGCCCTCGACCACCGTTGCCGTTCTGGTCCGCTTAATGTGCTCACGCGCCTGGTATAGTCCATAGAGCACGCGGCTTTTGTGGTAGACCACAGAGTCGGGTGAGTTGATATACTTTGCTCCCTCTCCTTCCAGGAGCCGTGCACCGAACCCGATGAAACGGGCGGCCTGATCGATGATCGGAAAGATGACACGACCGCCGAACCGGTTGTAGGGAGTACCGCCGTAACTGCTCGATTTCAGGATACCCGCAGCCTCGAGTGAGCCCGGGTGAATTTTTTTCCCCCGAACTAAATTAACGAGCCCTTTCGGATCTTTCGGAGCATAGCCGAGGCGAAACTCCCGTATCGTATCTTCAGTCAGTTCCCGTCCCCGCAGGTATTCCAGGCCGTCCTTACCTTCCGGCTCGAAGAGGGTACGGTGGAAGTATTCGGCGGCGGCGATGTTTGCTGCGATAATCAGGTCGGTCTGTTCACGGAGTGCGGGATTGGCCGCATGTTTTTCAGGCATTTTAAGCCCGGCACGGTCGGCGAGCTGCTCAAGGGCCTCAATGAAGCTCATACCGGTGATTTCCCGCAGGAACGTGATAACATCTCCACCCTTGTTGCAACCGAAACAGTAGAAAAATTGGCGCTCGCGGTTGACAGTGAACGAGGGGGCGGTATCTTTGTGGAACGGGCACAATCCCTGGTAGTTGGGCGAACCTTTTTTCAGTTCCATGAATTCGCTGACCACATCCACGATGTCGATACGGCTCTTGACTTCTTCCTTGAATACGATAAAATCATCCACAACGAATTACTCCGGAGAGAGAAGCGGAAAACAGCAGAATACACAGAGCAATGGTTTCCCGGTTTCAAAAAATGCCCGTCACGCCGGGCTGAATGCATTTCCAGAGTCTCATGCCTTCCCATGAGGCAACATGAAACTCTTACGGAAGTTAGTCTGCCGGGAAATCACCGCCTTACCATTATCCACCGAGAGATTCACGGTCAAGCTTATACATGACCAATCCGGACATGGTCTTCGGGTAGAAGTAGGTCGATTTCTGGGGCATTCTTATCCCCTTCTCGAGGACCTCGCGGAAGAGTTCCTCCGGGGTCAGCGCATTCATGAAGAACGAGAGCTGGTCCGTACCGTTGTTCACATCGTCGTACGCATGTTCCGGGCTCTTGCAAAAATGGATGTATCTGCCTTCGGCGATATCCTGACGGGTGATTCCCAGTTTCTTTTCGATGATACTATCATGAAGCACATCAACATCAAGCTGCTTGGGAGAGGTCGGGTGCCGTAACTTTACCATCGAGTAGCACGCACCGGTAAATATGCCAAAAACATTCGTTAAATCAGAATCTTCCCTGATGCGGTCGAGTATCTCGTCAAGGGACGCACGCATGCACGGCGAGATTTCGAATTCCTCTTCCAGACTGGCAAAGAACCTCGTCTCATCGTAGTGTTCGAGACCGCCGACCTTACGGTGGGTGGGAAGTATGGTCATGCCATCGGCGTTGGCGCTGGAAAAGTACATGGTAACATAGTCGAACGGTTCATTGTCGTGTAAGCGGGTATGCTCCATGTAGTTACGGTATTCCAGCGAAGTTTCGTAACGATGGTGGCCGTCGGCGATGATCAGGTCGCGGTTTTTCATGAGTTCCTGGATCCGTGCTATGATATCCTCGTCATACACCAGCCACATCTTTCGGCCGATACCCTGGCAGTCGGTAAAGGCAAAATCCGGTTCCTTCCGGGCGATGGTGAGCAGGATATCCTGAATCTCGTGCCCGGGATCGAAGAACGTCGAGAATATCTGACTGAGGTTTGTCCCGGTCGCCTTGATCAAGTTCAGCCGGTCTATCTTGGGAGCCGCAAGTGTTCTTTCGTGCGGATGAATACTGTGGCCAAATTCTTCCAACCGTACCAGGGCGATAAATCCATAGCGGGTTTTCGTTTCACCATTAACCTGGTAGGTATCCGCTCGGACGTACAGGGCGGGTTTTTCCTCCATCCTGAGCACTCCGTCGCGCATCCATGTCTTCAGGTAATCTCGTGCCCTCGTATACCGGTTGATCCTGTCGTTATCGCCCGGTTCATCCTTCGTCTTGATGAGCCGGATAATGTTGTAGGGGCTCCGTTTGTACAGATCTTCCCGCCACTCGTCGTACACGATATCATAGGGTGGTGCGACAACGCTTTGCAGATCACCAACTTTCTCAGGATCATACCTCAGGCCCTTGAACGGGTGAATTTCCGGCATAAACAATGACCTCCTGTGGTTGAGTGTACGCGAATACAATATGCACTATGGATTACAATCTTATAGTTCCACTGGGGTGCAACATTCACGAGGAACGGTGTTGCCGTTTCTTCTTGATGGTTGTGCCTTGTACCCTCGACGAAGTCGAAAAGAGCGGTTGAAAGAACACGGTTTGGTTTAAAGAGAAAATGCCGCACAACAACACCTTGTGCGGCCCTCTTTGGTGCTCCGTAACTGGTTGTTAAGCGCTCAATCCTTCGGCACCGCCGACAATTTCCGTGATTTCCTTGGTAATGATCGCCTGGCGAGCCCGGTTGTATGTTATCGATAGTGTTTTCAGGAGATCATTGGCATTCTCCGTAGCAGCATCCATGGCAGACATCTTGGCACCCATTTCCGATGCGTACGACTCGAGCATAATCCGATACATTTGTACTTCGAGATGGTAGGGTATGAGCTTGTCAAACACCTCGTATTCAGTGGGCTCATACAGGTAATCGATGGGATTGATCTGTTCCTCGGGTTCGGCGGGGATAAGCGGGAGAATCTGCTTCGTCGTGATGACTTGCTGGATGGCGCTCTTGAATTGATTGTATATGACCTCCACCCGGGTATAGTCACCCGCCAGGAACAACGTGGTGATCTTGGAGATTGCATCGATCGAATCTCCGTACTTCAGGGAATTGAAAAACAGGATTTTCTCGCCGACGATACTATAGTTTTCATGTCGAAAGAAATTGCGTCCTTTCCTGCCGATGCAGAAAATATCGTATGACTGATCGGAGTGGTCTTCCATGTACTGGCGGGCAGCCTTGATCAGGTTCGAATTGAATCCGCCACACAGGCCGGAATCCGCGGTCACTACCACGAGCAGGTTTTTTCCGCCGTCTACCCGATCGGTAAGGAGCGGATGAAGGTCGCGCTTGGTTCTCATGGCGACTTCTGCAATGATTTTATCAAGTCCAATCGCGTACGGCCGTGCATTCAGAATATTCTCTTGGGCGCGACGCAGTTTTGCCGCCGCAACCATCTGCATGGCACGGGTAATTTTCTGCGTAGACTTAATCGCGGTGATGCGGCGTTTAATTTCCCTGATTGTTGCCATCGTTATCCTTTAACTCTCGACAAATGTTGATTTGAAGTCGGTAATGAGTTTTATGAGATTTTCCGTGGTCTTGTCGGTCAGTTCCTTTTCCGTGATGATGGTTTTGAGAACCTCCGCTCCTTCGCTTTCGATGAACTTCAGGAATTCCGATTCGAACTTTTTGATCTGATCGAGGGGAACATCGTCAAGATATCCACGAATGCCCATGAACAGAACGGCGACCTGCTTTTCAACCAGCACCGGAGAATACTGGTCCTGCTTCAGGAGTTCCATCATTACCTGACCCCGCCGAAGCTGCGCTTGGGTTGCCTTGTCGAGGTCGGAACCGAACTTGGCGAAAGCTTCGAGTTCGCGGTACTGCGAGAGGTCGAGCCTGAGCTGTCCGGCAACCTGTTTCATTGCCTTTATCTGAGCGTTTCCACCGACACGAGATACCGAGAGACCGGCATTGATGGCAGGACGAAATCCCGAGTTGAAAAGATTCGACTCAAGATAAATCTGACCGTCAGTGATTGAAATAACATTCGTGGGAATATATGCCGATATGTCGCCCGCCTGTGTTTCGATGATGGGGAGCGCCGTCAGAGATCCTCCGCCTAACTCGTCGTTCATTTTTGCGGCACGCTCGAGCAGCCTTGAGTGCAGGTAAAAGACATCACCCGGGTAGGCCTCGCGTCCGGGGGGGCGACGGAGGATGAGGGCGACCTGGCGCCAGCTTGCGGCATGCTTGGAAAGATCGTCGTAGATGATGAGCGCGTGCTTGCTAGTATCCCGAAAATACTCGCCGATGGTTGCACCGGAAAACGGTGCTATATACTGCATCGGGGCGGGATCGGACGCGCTTGCCACGACAACGATGGAATAGTCCATTGCGCCGGCTTCCTCGAGAGCAGCAACAACGTTCGCCACCGTCGACATTTTTTGCCCGATGGCAACGTAAATGCAGACAACATCGGTTTTTTTCTGGTTGATGATCGTGTCAATCGCAAGAGCGGTTTTACCGGTCTGACGGTCGCCGATAATGAGCTCGCGCTGTCCGCGGCCGATGGGGATCATCGAATCGATCGATTTGAGACCGGTTTGCAACGGTTCCCTGACCGGCTGGCGATTGATAACACCAGGAGCCTTGATATCGATCGGTTTCATCTCGGTCGATTTTATCTCACCCTTACCATCGATCGGCTGACCGAGGGGATTGATTACCCGGCCGAGTACGTTTTCTCCAACAGGAACCGACATAACCCGACGGGTCTTCTTTGCGGTATCTCCCTCCTTCACAAGCGTATCCGATCCGAAGAGAATACACCCCACGTTGTCTTCCTCGAGGTTGAGAGCCATGCCGAATACACCGTGCGGAAACTCGATCAGTTCGGAATACATGCAATTCCGCAGGCCGTAGACACGCGCGACACCATCGCCTACCTGAATCACGGTGCCGACCTCTTGGACATCCATTTCGACCTTAAAATCGCTTATTTCCTGCTGAATGACGGTACTAATTTCTTCTGGTCTGATATTCATTACAGCCGCCTTCCGCCTCCATGCTTGCGTGTTATTCTTCAGAGTCCATAGTAGTTAAATATTCTTCGACTATCATGTTTACAGCTCGGCAAACGTCCGCCGCAGCTGTCCTAAAACACTCATATCGATGTACTGACCCTCGCCTTCGAAAATAAAACCACCGATTATCGAACTATCGACGTTTCTCTCCAGGATGGCGCTCTGACCAAAGTAGCCGCTGATCTTTTCGGTGAGCTTCTCGATCATCGGGGGCGAGGGTTCGTCGGCAGTTGTCAGTTTAACCCGGACGCGGCCGTGAATCTTGTCGGAAACGTCACGGAGTTCCTCGAAAACAGCGGCGAGAATATTTATCCTGTCGTTATTAATTAAAATTTCGAGCAGGGAAACGGTATGTGAAGAGAAACCGAATTTTTTACAGATATCGTTCACAATCTTGATTTTGAGGTCACGGGAATAAACAGGGCTGATGAAAAATACCTCTGTTTCTTTTTCCGTAGCGAGGGTGGTGACTAACAACTGTATCTCGCCGGTCAACCGGTCGATATCATCCGTCCCCATTTTTTCATGAAGGAATGCCTTTGCATAACGCTTCGCAACTTTTCTCGCATGTACCATAACAGTCTCTACCTGTTGTGAGCTCTCGTTCCCGCCGACGGTTCATGCTGAGCAGATGTCGCACAGCAGGTGTGCCAATGGGAGAAATATTCCTCATTTTATCCCGGATGATTATGCCGAATCCATACCGCTTAACACCTTATCCAACAGGCACATCTGCGGCATCGTGATTCCCGGGGATGTGGCGTAATCTCTCTCTATCATACACCGTCGCGATGACTATTCGAAGGCATCGAGAGATCGGTTAATCAGATCGCGGTGGTCATCCTCCTTGATTTCTCGCTCAAGAATCTTGCTCGCAATACTCACCGTCATTTCAGCAACATCCTGGCGAAGATCCCGCTTGATACGCTCAGCTTCCATCTCGATTTCTTCACGGGCTGATTCGATGGTCGCATGTGCCTGTTCGCGCGCATGAGCGATGATATCACGGCTCTCATTTGAAGCTGTTGACATGGCGTTGTCGACTAATTCGTTCGCCTTCTTACGGGCCTGTTTGATAATCTCGTCATGCTCTGTTTTCATCTCTTCTGCGCGTCTCGTGTTATCCTCGGCGAGCTTCAGCGATTCTTTGATCTTCTGCATACGCTCGTCGAGAAATTTCAACATCGGCTTCCAGAGTATCACGGCGAGCACCGCGACGAGGAGGACAAAGTTGAAAACCGTCAGAATAAGTGTTGCATTGATCTTTATCATGGATACCTTTCTCCGGCTCCCGACATAGCTCCGATACGTTCCCCATCGGCCCGGAGGCATTCGCCCGAAAGACCAATACCGGACGCTTTCAGGGGATCATCTCGATATCAAGAACCTTTTGCGTGCACGCTTTCGAACACCAGCGCCTTACTGCGAACCGACAACGAAGATCAGCAGCAGTGAAACAACGAGCGAATAGATACCGGTTGACTCCGAAACCGCCTGGCCGACAAGCATCGTTCTGGTTAGAAGAGGAGCCTGCTCAGGAGCACGCGCGATACCTTCGCACGCCTTCCCGGCGGCGAAACCTTCTCCCAGGCCAGGCCCGAGAGCACCCATTCCCATACAGAGTCCGGCGCCAAGATACCGGGCCATATCGACGAGATGTACACCTTCAACTGCCATGTTTTTCTCCTTTCTTCGCGGCTAAAAAATCTTTATTGAAAGAGTAAAATAAATGCAATAATGAGTGAATAAATCGCTCCCGCATGTGCAACCGCCTGCCCAAGAAGCATCGTCCTGGTGAGCACGCCGCCGATACGTGAATCGCGCGACATGCCCCAGATCGCTTTTTTCGCGGTAAAGCCTGTGCTGATACCGGCACCGATTGCACCGAACCCCATGGCGAAACCCGCGCCGAGCGTCGCCCCGATAATGACGATGCTGTCTGTGTCGCGAGACATGAGGCTGAGCAGCATCGAGATGACGAGTGCGAAAATACATCCGGTCTGGACAATCGCCTGTCCCACGAGCGTTGTCAAAAGAATGCTGGAAGAGAGCCGCGGGAAACGACCGATGGATTCGCAAGCCGCACCTCCCGCCTGTCCGGAGCCGACACCGGCACCAATCGCGCCAACACCCATGCAGAGACCGGAAGCGAGCAGTGCCACTGCAAACGCCATACCACCCTCGGTTTTTGCCACGAACAGAAGGATAATCGACATTAAAAGTCCGAAGATTCCCGCCGTTTCAGCGACAGCCTGGGTAATGAGCATGGTGCGCACGATTTCGCTCGAGGCTTTCGGCTGACGGGCGATCGCTTCGGAAGCCTTGAAGGCGATGTATCCTTCGCCATAGGCACTGCCGAAAGCAGCGATCCCCACTGCGAGGGCTGCGCCGATATACTTCGCGATGAAAATCCATGTGGAAACCGGTATTTCTCCCATGGTGCCCTTTCTTTTCTCAGTCTCCCATCGCAACCGCGATATAGGTCATGCCGAGCATGGTAAATACAAACGCCTGGATCGTGCCGACAAAAAGGCTGAAAAACAAGTTAAGACCAACCGGAAGGATCGTGTACTTCGCGAGGTACGAAATAACCATCACAATGATCGCGCCACCAAGAATATTACCAAAGAGACGGAACGAGAGCGAAACGCCCTTGGCAATTTCGCCGATGACATTGAGGGGCATCATCACAAAGAATGGTTCGTTATAACTCTTCAAATACCCCGCGAGACCCTTGACCCGGATCGACTCGAAATGAACCACGAATATGACAACCAGCATGTGCCCCAGCGGGACATTGAGATCGCGCGTCGGCTCGACCGCAAAGGGTATGGAACCGATGATGTTCGATATCCACAATATGAGAAACAGCGATCCGAGCATGGGAATATGACGCTTTCCGTCTTCACCGAGCGCTTGTTCTACCAGGTTGGAGAATAGTTCGACAACGATCTCGAACACGCTCTGAATCCGCCCGGGAATCATCTTGAGCCTCCTGGTTGCCAGGAATGACATGGCAATGATGAATACATCGATGATCAGGAGCATCACGGTGGTAGCCTTGTTCAGACCCCAGAACGTGGGCTCGCCTTCCGGTGTTCCATCGAGGTTCCACTGGGGGACTTTTTGAAAATCTATGAGACCCATGTCGTACTTGTACAAGGTGAGCGGGCCGATAGTTGCCAACACCTTTCCCGCTTTATTCGCATCGGCACTGAAACCGCCAAAGACGGCAAGAACAATGATTTCCAGAATGAGAATTGTCAGTGCAAGAAGTATGAGATGTTTGCCTTTCATTCTTCCTTAACTCCCGGAAGCCTTTCTGGCAGGATGCATTCCCTCAACGATTTGACCGATGAAGAGAACTATCTTGACAAGAAAAACTCCAATGAATGCCGCGATCATATTGTAATCGGTTTGGGTCGCGATGAGGGCAAGGAAGCCGAACATGATCGCAGACCGTATAATTCCCCTGGTGAAAAAAAACTTACGTGCGTTACGCGGCCGTCTCCTCGCCAGTGTATAGGCATCGACCGACATGAGCTGGAAATTGATGATACTGACAGCCGAACCGGCAAGGAATCCATAGCAACCCGAACGCGACCAGAAAACCGCCATAAGGGCGCCAACACTCAAAGCGACAAGCAGAGCCCGCTTTTGTATGCCTCGTACAAAGCGGCGCGCATCATACAAACTTTCGGTGGTGCCCTGTGATACCATGACAGATGTTACCCCGCTGTGACATTAGGAGAGCGGTTTCTCATCGAGAATCGGTTTCGGGACAGCAATCGAATCACCGCTCTTGCAGTTGCCCGTAAAGAGCGCTCCCTCTTCGATAATGAGAAGTTTCGCGGTCAGATCGCCTTCCAGCCTCGAGGAGCTTTCCAGTGTAATCTTGCTGGAAGCGGTGATGTTACCCTTGATCTTCCCGCCGATGACGGCGTTTTTTGCGCTGACTGATACATCGGAAAGCTCGCCGGTTGCCCCGACGATGAGCGTGTCGGATGCTTTAATCGACCCCTTGAAATATCCATCTATCCGAAGGCTCTGCGCAACTTCCAGTGAACCCTCCAGCCGTGTTCCCTTGCCGATGATGGTATTCATGGCGCCTTCAGACTCGTTATTTCTCGCCATGCAACCTCCCTGAAATTGCAGTATTTTGATCGATAGTTATGACAATATACAAAAAAATGTCTTCTCTGTAGAGGAAATTTTTCACATCATCTCCGATTTTCTCCTTCATGCCACATTTGGCATTATCGGAAGGGTAACGGCGGGCATCCCCCGGTTACACCGTTCGATAACAGTAAAAGAGGAAATATACGGAAATATCTCATTCATTCACTCTTTGCCAGCTTCGTAGTATCAAGGTGGTCCAGGGGATTTATCGGCTGTTTGTTGTAAAACATGGCGTAGTGGAGGTGCGGGCCGCTGCTTGCGCCTCCCTCGCCTCCAAAGAGCGCGATAGTCTGACCCTTCCGTACCGTGTCGCCGTATTTTACCAGGAGACTGGAATTATGACCGTACTCGGTCACCCAGCCGTTTCCGTGATCGATCTCGATTCGCAGACCGAGATTTTTACTCGTATCGGCAAATATTACTTCGCCGTCCGCGGTTGCCATGACCTCAGATCGGCCGCTCCCCCACGACAGGATATCGATACCGAGGTGATCCACCCGCGGATTGCCGGTATACTGAAACTCCTTTGTTATCTGCCAGGGATTGATCGGCCAGATGGTCGGTATTCGTCGCACCTTTGATTCCTCGCGGGTGATTACCTGGTCGATACCGCTCACGCCGGTAATCGTGCTGTCTTCCAATCCATGGAACGTGCGGGCATACTCTTCAACGGTCATGGCTTGAGGAAGATCGAGGTCGGCGCCGAGGATCGTTCTCAGCTTGCGTTCTTTTTCTTCATAGGCGGCAAGCCTGCCGGCGATTATCTCGATCTTGGACGCGGCATTGAGCAGTTCTTCATTTGCAAGCTGGTACCTGCGCACCTGAAAACCCATGTAGGTCAATACTCCCATGGATACAAAGCCGGCACAGAGAAAAAAAACAACGGCCCATAATCCTGTTTTAAGAAAGGTATATCGTCTGGTTGAGATACGCCATTTCCGCATGCTCGTTCCGTCTTCCGGAACGAGCATGATGGAAATCCATTTTTTTTTATCGGTGTCCATACGTTTTGATACTTTCTCTCGAAACACAAGACATAATAAAATAGATTTATTTCACGCTACTGTCAAACGGTTTTAGTATGCTTTCACAAAAGTCTCTACAGGGTGCTCCTGAGGAGCAGCGAGTTGGAGATTTTACACTTTAAACTACATATGTTTTGTCTTGACAGAGGTGTATACTTCAAAGAATATCATTAATGCGATATACTTTCCAGCTTCTTTTTGAGCGTAGTAAGATCACTGATGATCCGTTCCTTCTGCTCCTCGATGAACTGCTCCCCAAGATTCAGGTAATCCTCAATGCAATCGAGAAGATTCTTCTTGAATTCGGTGAGATATTTTTGGGTTTGGTTTGTTAGTTCGCGTGAGCCTTTCTCAACCTCTTTCCGGAAATAGTCGATATAGATCATCAGCTCACGGACGAACATGTGGGGACGCTCGGGATTGGAAAGAAGGGAAATGCGCCCGTATATATGATCAATCATTTCCTGGAGGGATATTATTTTTGTAAAGTTCACGATGTTTGGGCCGCAGCACACTGCGGATGTAGCTTCAGGATCAATACCGAGCCTGACAGTTGCTACTCCGGCAAGGTCGTTGCAGATGCAGGATTTACTGAGAATGTCTTCCTTCTTCGCTTGATACTGTTCGGGAGGCAGACTTTCGTTTTCAAGCAGGTTAAGCCTTTTCCTCTGATAGATCGCCGATGCCCTGCAGACAGGTAAATCGGTTATCTCCGTATCGAACTTGAGATACCCTTTCACACAGCCACTACCCGGCTTGTTTTGGCGTATACGTTTCCTGCGTGCCTCCTCGCTTGCAGAAGTGCGAAGGTTCCAGAACGGTATGCCGAGAGGGGAGCTATCGCTCAAATATATGTCTTCATCACGTGCAGCCAAAATCTTTGCAAGATGCGCCTCATCGACATTCACCGCTTCAGGAACAAGCAGAAAAGGTGTCGCCCAGCCGGTACTGTCAGCGTTGTAATATTTGAGTAACATTTCATTCTCACTCGCCGTGCCGATACCACCCTGGACGGTAATGCGAATATCAAATGGTTCATCGAATACAGGGCGACCGAGGGTAGTGAGAGTATCATTGTACACAGTGTGAAGCTTTTCCAGCAGTTCTTCTCTCTTTACTTTGAACTCTTTCAATATCTGCCCAAGAAGAACGCCTTTCGTAGCAAAGGCGTGCCCGCCACAGTTAAGGCCGGATTCTATGCGAAACTCGGACACCCACAGTCCACGTTTAGCCAGGAATTTCCCCTGAATTTCTGCAGAACGAAAGTCACTCACTTTCAGAGTGATCTTTTTTTGAAGCGCGCCATCGCCGTTAGGGAAAAAATCATCGAACGAAGTGAAATAATTATAAAACTCTCTGTTCATTCCAGCTGAGCAGACCATTGAGGAACGGAGCGTGCTTCTGGCATAACCGCGGAGCGCAGATTTCGCATCGGAAAACTCCGGCGGCGGCATGACACCATTCTTATATCTGTTGCAGTCCAGTTTTGTCATGATGTTGACATCGATAGCGCCGGGTGCCACCTGTTTTCTGAGATCGGCCTGCCTGCGAGCTTTTTCCTCAGGATCAGGTGTCGTAAGCATAGTATTATAGTCGTCTTTCAAACGGGATTCAGGCAACATTGTGTAATATCGGGTTATTTCACTTTCCTCTTCAAACGGTGAATTCCGAAGCTCTTCCACCTGTTTTTTCACCAGGTCGTCGATGAGATTCAGATACGCTGTAATGCGGTGTGCCCGGGCATCTCTGTCTGAAGTGGGAATCTCTTCATAGGATTTTCCAGCTTTTTCGCAGTGATAGTTCCTCATCTGTTCGATGAGAACATCATCAACGAGTGATATGACTGATGAAATCCCATATCGTGCTACACGGAGCGGAGTGTCTATGGTGAATCCTGTGCCCATAACGGGGATGTGGAAAGTATGCGGGGAAGAATTTTGAAGTTGTACCATACGATTGTTATGTCCATTTCATATTTAAAAAACAAGAGCTTAAAAAAACAACAACATCGATATTTTTCATCTCAAAATCATGTTAAGTATAGTTAGATTTAAGACGATTTGTAGTTTAATATATTCATTTTTCTAGACTTGAAGCAAGCTATTTTTTAAGCATATTTCGGCTTAAAAAGACCTGCTAACAGAGTATTATCAAGGGTTTACATGCTAAATACGACAAGGAGAGACACCTGTCCTACGGCTAAACCGAACCTATGGCAATACATCAAAGAATAACGCGATGCTATTCTGTTTAACTATGTTGCTGTTAGAAATTTAATGGATACGTGTCTCTAAAATGAAGTATTTCATTGTTTTTCAAGCGTATTATTAAAAAAAATTAAGAAGTGAATACAGAAAAACTTGCATAAGAACTTGGAAGAGGTAATATTTAATTATCAACAAGATTGTGAAGAATTTAACTGCTTATAAATTTTATATGATACTATTGTATAGAATGGTTACGGGCTAGACAAGAAGAGGCTACCCTTTGAGAAGAATCATAAATCATGTGATAGAGAAGCCTCTATAATATTTGATCCTTAGACTTTTTATCATAGCTGGAAATATAGGATTACTTACTACGGGAGAGTATAAATGAAGAGATTTCTTTTGATTACGGCGGTTTTTGCTTTCTTTTTCAGTTGTCCGGTTTCAGGTGAAAATCAGACGGAACGGCCTTCATTTTATGAACTATCAAAGTATAACCAGCGATATCCTGACACGGATACCGACATCGATCTCTATAAACGTTCATGGAAAGATTCGCATCAGCATATCGGGCATGGAGGATTTATTGAACGGGAAATTCTTTTTCTCGGTAATCCCTTGAATCCACCCAGACCAGGTGCAGTACTGAAGTATATTAAGGAGTACAATCATGGGATTTTGAGTGGAAATTGCAAGACGCAGCCGACTGTCCATGAAAAGGAACAAGTGTTTTTTTTCGTGACAAAAGGAGCCGGAAGGGTTGAAGCCGGAGGGAAAAAAGCTGAAATTTTCGAGGGATCAGGTATATTTATTCCGGCTAAGCTCGAGTATCAGTTCTACAATACTTCGGAAACTTCCCTTGAAATGGTCATTGTTGTCGAGGACATTCCTGATGGATTCATGCCCATGATAGAGATGGAGGTTGAAAATTATAATGACGTCTTCCCGAAAACAGGATGGCACTGGGCCTATGTAATCCGAAATATTGCACAAGATGCAAAATTCGCGAATCCCATAGAGTTTTCCGTTGTTTCCATAGATGCATTCGATATTGCCCATCCTCATGTTCACAGGGAAGGAACAGAGGATATATGGTATCAGTTGAGAGGTGAAAGTTTACTCCTTTTCGGTAAACACCTACGATATCAAAAAGTTGGTGAGGCATTTCTCGTTCCGCCGAACGGCAGGGTACCGCACTCTTCCATTAACCATACAAATAAGCCCATGTTGTGGCTGCATCTCAGCATCCGACATGATCAACAAAAGTCCGCAAAAAGCAAAAGCCTGAATACGTACCCTTCTTTTGAGGAGTTTTCCGATTGGGGGCGCCGTAATCCTGAAACGGATGTCAACATCGATCTCTATAAACGTTCATGGAAAGATTCGCATCAGCATATCGGGCATGGAGGATTTATTGAACGGGAAATTCTTTTCCCCGGTGACCCTTTGAATCCACCCAGACCAGGTGCAGTATTGAAAATTCTCAAAGCTTACAATCACGGCGTCTTAAGTACGAAGTGCAGAACGCAGCCGACTGTCCATGAAAAAGAGCAGGTAATTTTCTTTGTAATAAAAGGAAAAGGCAAGGTCGAAGCCGGTGGTGAAACTGCTGAACTGAGCGACGGCACAGGGATTTTCATACCGGCTCAGCTCGAATATCAGTTTTTCAATACTTCAGATGATACGGCTCTGGAAATGCTAATAATGGTGGAAGGAATCTATGATGGATTCGAACCCATGAACGAAATGATTGTTGGGAATTACCATGATTCCGGTGTCGGCAGCGGCTGGCACTGGGCGCACATTCACCGGAGCATTTTCGCCGGTCCGAAATTCGCAAATTCCATTAGTATGGGTGTAATAACGTTTGATGCGTTTAATATCGCTCACCCTCATACATGCCCGGATGACCTCGAAGAAATATGGTTCCAGTTGAAAGGTAAATCACTTCTCTTTTTCGGCAAACACCTTCGCTGGCAGGAAGAGGGGGAAGCATTTCTTGTCCAACCGACTTTCAAGGTTCCCCATTGCACCATTAATTCAACTGACGAAGAGATGCTGATGATATACATGGGTAACCGTTATAACAAAGAACGAATAGAGGCAAGTAAGGATGTTATAGAGAGCCTTACTGTCAAAGAGTGAATGATTTATGGTTTAAATGGGAATCGACTACAGCGAGCTTAAATACCTTCAGTGGTGTGCGAACGCCGGTCTGGGAACGGACGATCTCTCGAAAATTGAGGTGACCGGCCCCGATTACCGCAGTCACATCAAAAAATACAGGCTGAACAAAAACATCGACCAGTAGCGCGAATGGATTTACGATACGGTGGAGTGAACCGTGCCGCCCGCCCCACCCGGCGATATTTGACCTCACCATCTATGGAATAAACATGTATCACGCAATCCATTTTATAAGTACTTTTGAAACCAGCCGAGCGATTTTCCGATATAGTCTGTCGGAAGCTGATGTCCGCAGTCGAACATGATAAAACTGGTGGATTGTTTCTCCACAAGCCCGTAAAGCCGTTTAGCGGCTTCGGCAGGCAGGAGTGGATCGGACTGGCCCATCATCATGAGGAATGGACGGTCTCCGATCGCCCGGGCGAAATTATAGGGTGCGATAAGCTGATATTTGCCGATGGGATTGTCCCAGTTCCACGTGACGCATGATACGGTTACTTTAATGCGGCCATCGGTCCCCGTCAGGAGAAAAGCCATCATTCCGCCCATGCTGTATCCATGCACACCGAGACGGGTCGTATCGATTTCGGGACGGGTTTCCAGATAATCGATTGCGCGGCGGTATTCCGTAACCGACTGAACGATCATATCGACCGATCTGTTGTGCCATCCTCGTTTACGGAGCTCCCCGGGTTTGAGAGATTCGTCCCCAGGGATTCGTTCTCCATGATACGCCGCGTCGAGGGCCAGCACAGCAAAACCATTTGAAAGGAAAGCTTTCGTAACCAGACCCCCCTTGTAAAAACTGTCGTCCCGCCACCATTCATCCTTGTTGCCCGTGTGTCCGTGCAGCAGAATTATACAGGGGAAGGGTCCATCCCCCTGTTTCGGTATTGCCAGGTATCCGGGAACGCGGCTGTCATGCATACCGTCGAAAACGAACTTTTTGCGGGTACAATTGTCAGAGTCGCAGATTTCGGTTATTTCCGTGTTGAGAGGCATGTCTTTGTCGTATTCGTATGATTGAAGTATGATCTCGAATGCTTCCGGCCCAACCGGATTCATCGTGAATGATTGTGTCTCCTGCGCCGAAATGGTGCCGCCATAAAGACAAGCCGATAAGAAAAATAATATTAAGACGGGATTTCTTTTCATTTTGGAACGATACACGGGTAATCTCCCTTCACCGTTGTCTGGCGGCAATTCAGTAATGACCTGTCCATAGTATTGCCTCTAAAAATGATCCCTTATTTCACCCTTTTTATCCCGTCACTTTCGGACCAGTCGTTTCGCACGGCGAAGTACAGCAGTTTGACCGGGGCATCGGTAACGTTGATGTTCGAGTGGGTACAGTTCCCATAGGGCGGACACAGATAGGCGGTTCCCGGCGGCTGCATGCGGACCTGCTTGCCCAGAAAAAGAATGCTCTCGCCTTCGACCTCGGTCCAGACTTCCTCGCACCCGTCAACATGGGCATGGGGATGCCCGATGGTCATGGGATCGAATGTAATCGTGTTGACGTATTCGATTATTGAGAGGTCGTCCGTGAGTTTATATGCCTGCTTGATAATCATCGACCAATGGCCGGTTGTTGTCAGTATCGGCAGTTTGTTCTCGTCAACCACCTTGATATCGTCATGCGGCGTGAAGTCCTCACGGGTGATGGGTTCGACTATTACATACATGGAAAGCGGCTCGTCGCCGGTGTTTTCCATGGTAAATGCAACTCCGTCTGGAACAAGGACGAAAATGCCCGTCGAGAGGACAGCCGTTGTTTTTTCCGACCGGACCTGTCCTGTTCCCGAGGTGATATAGAATATTTCCTGCTCGCCTTCCGGTGTGAACGGTGTGGTTTCGTTTCTGGCGTAAAGCGTCGCGTAGGAGAAACGGTTGACATATTTCAGTACCGCCCCTTTTCGCCGGGGATGATTCGGATCGCCATGCGTTAATATCTCGCGCTCCACAAGACACCCGTGAGTCCTGATCGCAGTCGCGTCGCGCCAGTTGGATATATACATGTCGATATTTGCATCGAGTTCCGGGTCATAGGGCCGGGTTTCCAGTCTGTATACAGTATCCGCCTCCTGTGCATCCGCGACAGTCAAACAAGCGGCCAAACTGATCACGCCCAAGAAAATGTGTCCAAAAATGCGCCGAAAATTCTTCATACCGCCCCTCCTTGAATTTCCACCCGACTTTCTGTGGTTTCAGTGAATATTCCCTATATCAAAATCATAAGCTGTTTAATTTTCCAAGAATCTTCTTGAAAAACCAGTATATCATAAACTGAATAATTTTGCAAACATTTCGGTATTCTGATCGTTTAATTTTGTAGCACGCATGCTTGATAAGTACTGTAATATCCATGGTTAGAGACATCTGTCCCTTGAATCAGTCAAAAACAGTGGTATTATGCAGGATTGAATCGTAATCGTTCAATCCGGGCGAGTATCTCCGAAAACCACTTGATTTTGGGAAAGGCAATTTAACGGTTGTATATGGAGATACCGTATCTGGCAAATCTGGCTGTTCGATATACTTCATTGACGCAAATGGAAAAGAAAAACTTTTGATTTCACAAAACGGGCAAGTAACTTGAGTGATAGTATCATTTGAAATATAAAATTTTGTCCCTTGACTTTTATCATAGCTGGGGAATATCGGTTAAAACTACCAAAGCTATTGACGATGTACATGAAACATCGAATTAGCACATGAAAGGAGCGTTATCGTTATAATGATGTATAAAACTCAACAATTCTTGGTTTTTGTTGTAACTGCAATCTTATCTGTATTATTTGTTGTTGATGCCGTAGCTCAAGTTGGTGTTTTCACAAAAGAGGATCTTATTGCTTATACTTCGTTATGGCAAGGTAAACGATTCCCAGACGGCCGACCGAAAGTGTCCGATGAGATTTTGGAGCGTATGAAAGAAGTCCCTATTGACGATGCCATGGATTACATCCGTTCAGAACATGGCCATGAAAATCAGTTCGAGGGTGGTATCTGGTACCGAAGCCATGATAATCCGATCATGGTTGGTAGAGCGGTCACCGCCTATTATATGCCGATCCGACCCGATGTGGATGCTGTCAACAAAGAACGATACAAAAATATTGTCAAAGGAGGGGGATATATTTCCCCGATTGTGAATACACTTGTGGATGGGGATGTCGTCGTAGTTGATATGTTCGGAAAAATTGAAAATGGTCCGGTAGCCGGGGAATCCGTTGGATTAGAAATGCGCAAAAGAGGATGCAGGGGATTGATCGTCAATGGCGGTGGTCATGATGCGACCGGTATACGCCGTAAGATTAAAGGATTCAATAGCATATGCCGTGGGTGGACTGCCACACACCAGAAAGGTGTTATGCTCATGGGGCTCAATACACCAATTAATCTCGGTAGTGTAACAGTACTTCCTGGCGATGTAGTGCTCACTGGGATAGAGGGCATATTGATTATCCCCTCCCACCTCGCCGAGGGTGTCGTTAACTACTATGATGAAATATCCAAGAAAATGTAACCAGCCGTTTTGATAAAAAATCGATAGATAGGTGTCTCCAGAGGAAACTGCGAAATGACCAATGTTTTATTTACTTTGGAAGAACCAAGCGTCTAAGGAAATTTCCCAGATTGTATGCCAGAACGAACAACCAGAGCCTCGCCTGATTGGAGACGAAATGCCTGCATGGGAGCCGCGTCCAGTTCAGCGCATACTTAGTATGACATATTGTGAAAGCATTTTTTCAGGTTTGATAGGGGGAATACGGGTTTAGACTGTAAGGCGATCACCGTACCGGGATATCACCCGCTTTCAGGTGTGTCCGGCGACCGTTTTAGGAATCCGCGGTTATCTTCGATGCAAGGTATTTCTTCAGCTTCCGGTAGTTGTCCTCGAGCGATTCGGAAATGACCTTGGTGCCGCCGATCACCGGCATGAAGTTGGTATCGCCGTTCCAACGGGGGACAATGTGGATGTGGAGGTGATCGGTAATGCCTGCCCCGGCGGAGCGTCCCAGATTCATCCCGATGTTGAAACCGTCCGGCCGCATAGTCTCTTTCATCGTTTCGACAATCGTGGCGATGAGGCTGTTCATTTCGAGCACCGTTTCGTCATCGAGATCGGAGAGTTCGCACGTGTGCCGGTAGGGCACGACGAGGAGGTGACCGTTGTTGTAGGGGAAGATGTTCAGGACAACGAAGCATGTCTTCCCGCGGTGGACGATGAAATTGGCGTCATCGTTATCTTCCTCCGGTTTGGAGCAGAAAATGCACTCCCCGTCATCATCGGTGTCGATGCCCTCGATATACTTCATTCGCCAGGGAGCCCAGAGCTTGGCGAATTCCTTCTTTTCGTCGTTGCGCTCGTTCATTGTATCACCGCGATTTTACCTTTCTTGACCCCGTTGCCGAAATTCAGTGTGTAGTAGTAGATACCCGGAGCGACATCGTCACCGGTGAAATTGGTCCCGTTCCAGTGGGGTGCCTCGATCTTGTCGTGCTTGTTTCCGGCGCTTTGGAAGCTCGTTTCGATGACATTCACCATCTCGCCGGCGAAGTTGTAGATGTGTATCAGAACCGTCCCCGCCGTGGGCAGATCAACCGGAAAGTAGATCATGCTTGTGCTGGTGCTGAACCTGACCGGCTGCGGATAGGGATCGCGGGCGGAAAACCTCGCCACCGGCTGCTGAGGCTCTTCGAGTCCCGATGCCGCAAACGCGTTGACAATACCGTACCCGTAGGTGTTATCTGCCCCGTCTCTTCCGAGGGAGGCGGTCGAGATCAACGCCTCCTTTACCTCAAGCGGTCCCCAGGCGGGATTTGCCTCGAGGATGAGGGCGACAGCTCCGCTGACAGATGGCGCGGCATAGGATGTGCCCTGCCCCGACGTGTAGGAGTCGCGAGAAGCAGTATTGACCACGGTAACCTGCTGGCCGAGAGCGACCACATCGGGCTTTATTCTCCCGTCATAGGTCGGGCCGCGTGAACTCGAGGCAACGATCTCACCGCTCCGGTCGATTCCGCCGACCGCGATAACATCGAAACCGTCCGCCGGTGTGGTGACATAGTACCAGTCTTTGCTTCCCTCGTTTCCCGCCGAGGTGACCACGACGATTCCCCGCTCGACCGCAATGTTCGCCGCGATGGTGGTCACCGCCGTGTTCCCGTCGAGATCCGCGTACTCGTAGCCGCTGCCATCATCGAAGGTCGTATAGCCCAGCGAGGTAGAGACAATGTCGGTCCCCAGACTATCGGCCCATTCGATGCCGCTGACCCAGTAGTCTTCCTCGATGGGAAGTTCCTGGTCATTTTGAACGATCTCGGTGCGGGCGAGCAGATAGGTGGCATAGGGCGCAGCACCGATCATCCTGCCGTTGTCCAGCGCCGCCATGACCGAGAGCACCTTGGTGCCGTGGCTGTCTCCCGAAGGATCATCGTCGCCATCGACAAAGTCCCGCTTGTTTGTAACGGTGAGGCTGTCGAAGGCAGTATGTTCGAGACCATCATACCCGCTGTCGAGCACTGCGATCCTGATCTCGCTGCCGAAGTATCCCATCTTGTGCAGGTCGATGACCTTAATCATGTTGAGTTGATCGAACGAGTTCCCGTACGAGTAGAGTGCCGCTCGTTCCTCAACCGCCGGACGTGCAGCCGGCTCCGGCGAACGGATAAACCGGGATACCGGCATGACCGCACGTACAAAGGGAAGCCTCCGCACCTGCTCAAGCGCGTCCGCATCGAGTTCCGCCGAAACACCGTTCAGGTACCGGGTCACCGTCCGGAGCCCGCCGGCGATGTCCCGGACCGTACCGGCATAGGACGGATCGACCGGGAGGTCACGCTCGTCGAAAATACGCTCACGCCCCATGATGCGGGCCCGTCTGCACGCGTACTTCGGCTCGCCCGGCGATGCCATTTTTGCGGCAACGGCACGATCAACATCGATCGTTCCCCGGTCATGGAAAAAGATCCAGTAGGATGCGGAATCAGCAGGTGATGCGTGAATGACAAAGAATGTCAGGATAATATGAAATAATGCCGTTGTTCTCATTCAGATGTACACTTTTTATGGGTGGCTGTTTCTTTATTCATCTACCATATGCTTCAGCATCATGAATGCATATGGTTTGAAAAGTCATTCATTACAGATACGTGCGCCAGTATTTAGTCCAGTTCGGCGTTTACACACTATGTTGTAAATCCCGATGGAATGGTGCATTCATCCGGGGAGATACACATGACGAGAACAGGGCTGATTGTCGGTTCAATGTTGCCTCACGAGGAGCTGACATTGTTCTCTCCTAAAGAATAGACGATAGCCTTATTCTCGATTCATCTGATCTCGAGTGCTTGGCTTCCCCTGAAGTGTCTGAGCTCTTTCTCGCAGGTATGCCTGACCTCGCTTATGATAGCAAGGCAACAAGCGATCAGGTACAAGAATCAACTCATGAAATACTTCATGTTCTTAGTATCTGCTTTTCAAGAACGTGAAAAAACGTATTCATGAGTTGTCGTCGGTTCAATTTATTACGACAGCATCACCATTCAAACATAAGAAACGAGCATGAAAAAAGAAAGGATAAACTACAATGAAATTCGGTTGTAATTGAAGAAGAGAGAGAAATTTCAAAAGACAATTATGATGAAAACATCACGGTTCGCTCGCTGACATTCTCGAGTCTTCAGTATAGTATTCTCCACTCCACTTGTCATTCCCGCAAAACAATTCTGTAGGGTAATATGGGATAGGTGTTTCGAAGATGATGTGGGATGCATGGACACTGCAGGCGATGCTTTGCAATGAAAAAAAAGATTATTGGAGCTATCGATTTAGTACATAAAATAGCAGTTTTTAATTAAATTACTTCAAAGCAGCATACAACTTTCCGGAAACGATGGGTGAACAATGCAGAAAGCAATAAATAAGCTTGTTTTTCGAAATAACATGGAGCGTTTTGCGGTAACTATTGAGGTTTTTTATTTACAGCAACGACCTCTTTTATTTCAACATAATGCTTCTTATAAAACGTCATTAATTTATTTGTTAAGTGTAAACACATATGATAGTTGCCCGGCTTCAATTCTCCTAAAGGGTAACTTAAATTAACAGCTTTTTTACTTTGATCAAGATGCTTACATACATTGACTCCTTTTTTACAAACAAAGAGAGTCGGACTTTTGAAACCGCGTAGTGGGTAGGCAACGCCGGAATTATAAGGGCATTCTTTGATAAGATTATTTAACTCTTTATAGAAGTCAAATATTTTACGGAGGTTTAATCCTTTTGTCAAAGTAAGTACCGGTAAAAGGTTAAACTCATTTTCCGTAACCTTAATGTTTAAATAATCAACCACACTTGTAATAGATTGAGACTCGCTGAAAAGACCATTCTCTCTGGTGATAAATGTATCAGCCACCAAAACTATATTTGCGATAACAGCCGGCCAATCAGTACTCTTGATAAAATCTTTTTGCCCTTTATGGTAATTGCCCAACAATCGAAATGCATTAAGAATATCATAATTTAAAAGTGTATGTTTAAAAGCGGAGTAGCCTTTCCGATTTGCTTCCCAATAAAGATCAAATATAGTATCATCAGGTGCCTTCAAGATACTATCTATCGTGCTTAACGAACCGTAATTATGAAAAAGACCTACTTTGAAAATATCAGCCAGCTTTGATTTGTCTTTATCAATAATTTTCGAGTAATCGAAAGATGATGCAATGGCTAACGAGAAAATTGCCACATTAAGGGAATGCTCAAAGAATAATGTTGATTTTTTTTTCTCAGAATTATTACACGTGTATCTGGTATGATAGAGTGCAAGAGTGATGTTTTCATCTGCAAGTATGTCATCAATAAAACTTTCAATATCTACATTGATTTGAGACAATAAAGCTTTAAACTGGCTTTTCTTTGTCTGTCGATTAACTAAAATAAATAGATTCTCTTTAATCTCATTACGAAAACTTTGAATAAGTTCTGCATTTTTCTTTAATATAAAAGGAAAATCCAGGTTAGGATTAGATTCCCTTAACTGTAAAAGCCGTTCTAAATGTTTTGGAGTAATTTTAGTACCCCGCGCATATAGAATTGTACCATACTTGGTTATTAGATTTTCATATAATTCAATTCCATGTAGAAATAATTCGGGTTTATAAGGATCGTACCGACTAAACTGTATAAAATCATCCATTCCTTGTATATCAATAGAATTTTTACCTGAGGAAAAAATTTCTACGTTGTTCATTATGAACATTCTCCATTACACAACACTACAATTATCGCAACCTCTAATGCGCTAATAAAATAGTAAAATACCACTTAGGTAGAATTTGACGTGTTAACTATCTTTTTTCCGTTTTAAGAATCTATCAAAATAATTTCCTGTAATCCGCTCATAAAAACGAACCACCAAATAAATATGAATTTCCGTATCAAAATTATGAGGTGTTAAAAAAAAGTTTGTCGATGTTACCGGCTAGGAACATCAACGATTTATAACTTTCTTAATAACCAATCCAGAGCTGGGTTAAACCAATAATTATAGTATACCAAAGGAATGCAATATTGTCAAGTTGATCGTGCATAAAAGCTACATATCTGAATTATATACAGCATATTACATCATTTTGAAGACATGTATCCACTCAAACAATCTA
Organism: uncultured bacterium; assembly: GCA_964456585.1. Taxonomy (GTDB): domain Bacteria; phylum Latescibacterota; class Latescibacteria; order Latescibacterales; family Latescibacteraceae; genus Latescibacter. The sequence goes on along the minus strand of CAYWBT010000001.1, from coordinate 6,538 downwards.
ATCGGTGTAGTTAAACATACTAGCATCATATCATTCTTTCCGAGACAATATCTCGGCAAACAGCTTTTTTTTATTGCATCTTCAGCGATCTGAAACGTGACATATCTACTGTCTCTGGCAATCTTTCCGTCTGGTCCACGATACTGACGCTCCGGTTTTAATAAACTTCGCGAGAAGGCTGCGAATCGACCAATGTTTTAGTATCCCTGGAAGAAACAGCGTCTCACCACATTTCCCGGATTGTATGCCCAAACGAAAAACCGGAGCCTCACCCGATTGTAGACGAAACGCTCGATTTAAAAGAAACGTTTGTCAACCTACATAACAGGGAAGACGGTTTCTGTGGATGCCGGCAGTACCTGATGTCTTTCCCGATCATTCCCGCAGATCGATGACCTCGACACCCTCCGGCACGGTGAAGGTAAAGACGCTGTCGATGATCGCTTCGTTGAGTTTCACCTCTTTGAGCAGGTAGCACACCGTATCGCCGTTCGGTGACTCCTCGACTGTTTTAACCGGAAAATGGAGGTGCCGATCTATCCAGACAGTCACACGATTCTTCCCCGGCTCATCGGAATCGATGGTGAGCACTGCGCATGTACTGTCGTTCAGATCCTCTTCACCGTAAAAACCTATCGAACCGCTGCCGGAATAACGCTCGAACAGACTGAGCGGGGTCGGGAAATCCTTCTCAGTCGGTACGAAGTCGGAAATTTGCACCTGGTTGTTCCGCGGAACGTACAGCCAGACCAGACTCCCGTCGACTACAACGGTCTGGTTTTGATTCTCCATGCGGAGCAAGTAGGGTTTTTTCAAAAAAAACATGCCGGAAAGACTGACCGTGCTGTCGGTTACCTTCCGGTAGTAGACCTGTTTGAAAGAGCAGGAAAGCGTTTTCATGTTCTGCAGGGTTTTCTCAACCCGGGCGACAATTTTCTCCGGATCGTTCTCTTTTGTTGCCGCCGTATTGCCGTGAATAGCGAGCACACCCGCACATACGAGGACTACGACGGCCCACTTCACCGTGATCGTGAACTTCATATAATTAAAAGTCTCCTGCCTCGAGTTCATCAATGTACAGGTCGTCGACGAGCACCTCGCGAGCCTTTGAGCCATCGTACGGTGAAACAATCCCGTTCAGTTCGAGCTGGTCAATCAGGCGTGCCGCACGAGCGTAGCCCACCTTGAGCCGACGCTGAAGGAGACTGACCGATCCCTGGTTGTGCCTGACCACCAGACGTGCGGCTTCGAAGAAGAGCGAATCGCGTTCGTTGGGATTACGCAGGCCGAGGGTGTTTTGGACTTCCTCTTCCTCTTTCTGGAACTCATCATCGTTGATCCGCGTCGGGTGCTCCTCAGTCTGCGATTCGATGAAGTCGACGATACACTGGCACTCTTCGCTGGTTATCAACGCGCCGTGCATACGAACCGGTTCGGGTTTGCCCGCCTGGAGAAAGAGCATATCTCCCAGGCCGAGGAGTTTGTCCGCCCCTCCCTCGTCAAGTATAATGCGGGAGTTGGATGCCTGCATGACCTTGAATGCAATCCGCGAGGGGAAGTTCGCCTTGATCAATCCGGTGATGACATCTGCCGAGGGACGCTGTGTCGCCAGCACGAGGTGCATTCCCACCGCCCGTGCCATCTGTGCGAGCCGGGCGATCGATTCCTCGATTTCGTTCGAGGCAACGACCATGAGATCAGCAAACTCATCGATGATGATCACGATCAGCGGCAGGTGTTCCGGCTGCTCTCTCGTGTCTTCGGTACCGCTTTCTACATTTGGCAGGGGGAGTTGTTCCTCATCGGTGAGGTTTTCATCTGTGGAAGCCTCGTTGGTTTCCATTTCTTCTATCGCTGTCTGTCTAAGCAGTTCATCGACCTTTTCGTTGTACTGGTGGATGTTACGCACACCGAGCAATGCCAGCTTGCGATACCGTGTCTCCATTTCGTGGACTGCCCACCTGAGTGCACCGGCGGCTTTCTTCGGGTCGGTGATAACCGAGGTAAGGAGATGCGGGATAGCGTTGTATATACTGAGTTCTACCACCTTGGGATCGATAAGGATCATGCGCACATCGCTCGGGGCGGCTTTCATGACAATACTCGCCACTATCGTATTGATACAAACGCTCTTGCCTGAACCGGTGGACCCGGCGATCAGCAGGTGAGGCATTTTCGCTAGATCTGTGACGACGGGCTCTCCGGACGTTCCCTTCCCGATGGCGAGCGCAAGGGGCTTGTCCAAATACATGAAGGCTTCCGACTCGACGATTTCGCGGAAGGAGACGATCGCACGGACTTTGTTTGGTACTTCGATGCCGATGGCTGCTTTGCCCGGAATCGGGGCGATGATCCTGATGCCGCCCTTTGCGCGGAGCGCCATAGTGAGGTCGTTGGAGAGACCGACAACTCTGCCGACCTTGATTCCGGGAGCAAGTGTCAATTCATACCGTGTTACAATCGGTCCGGGAGTGATCTGCCGTACTTCGGCGTCGATGTTGAAGTGCCTGAGACTCTCCACGATGCGCTGCGCCTGTCCGAGCATTTCCTCACGGCTTTCACTGTATTCGTCGGTCCTCGGTTCGTCGAGAAGCTCAGGGCCCGGATAAATGTACTCGATCGGTTCATGCTCCCGTATCTTGTCAAGCGTTTCGGAGAGTTGTTTTTCTTCTTCTTCATGATCGGCAATCGCTTCTTCCCGTGGTTCCGGGCCCCTTCGTTTGTCGGAAATTGTTGGTTCAATTGGGGGTGTTGCCGGTCCTGCCGGAAAATCGCGCTCTCCGGATTCCTGATCGGAAGGCATCCGTTCTTCCCTCCCGCCACCGCCGAGCGGTGTAAGGAACGGACTGTCGTCTGCATGTTTTTCCACGATGCGGCCACCGGGCATGCTGTTCTGCCTTGTTCTTTTGGAAGGACGGGTACGCTTCGCGGTGTGTTTGATAATATCGATGATGGTCGAACCGAGAGGTTTGAATACGGCACCGATGAATTCCACGAGCGACGACGGCTTCAGGTTTGTTGTAAGCACCAGGGAAACGAGGAGCACCGCGAGCGAAACGAGATACGTTCCCGTCTTGCCGAGATAGGTAACCAGGTTGTGAGCAAGAAGGCCGCCAAAAATGCCGCCGTACCGGAAGGCTGGCTCAACACGCGTATTGTCAGCCCCGATGTCCGTGATCAGTGCGACGAGCAGCGGCAGAAATACTCCCCAGACACCGGCGAACAAGATCGGCGCAAGGAGGGTACGGAGCTTCCGGTGGAGGAATATCACGCCGCCGGCAACCGCCATGATGAGCACGATCGCATAGGACGTATATCCGAACCACTCGAGCATGTAATGAGACATGAAAGCACCGTACCGTCCGATCAGGTTCTTCGACGGCTCATCGAAAGCATGGGAAGAACCGGGCCAATCGACAGGATTATTGCTTGCGACCGAGGCTAAGAGGAGAAGCGAAAAAATGACCAGAATCATCCCGAATATTTCACTCTTCTTGCTCTTACCGGCGGTGGGTTTTTTCGAAGTGTTTTTCGACATGCCATGCCATCCGTATGCCCTGCTTTACCTGAGAAGACGTGGCGCAGGGCAGTATGCGATCACACGCAGTGAAGTGTGCATTTTTCTGGTCTTGAGCGTTTTAATATCATAGTAATATATTCTATATTTTGCAATAATAAAAGTAAAAGAGAGGATGTCCCCTCTTTATACCTCTTTGCCGTGCGATGACAGCCGGTGATCCATGTGTCGTATATTCTGAAAAGGGGGAGGACGGCACGGAGCAATGTTTTTGATTTTCCTCTTTCTTTTACTATATTTATATGGTATTCTTTCTCTTTCGATAATTTTTGATTATACTGCCTGCTTGCTCTTACCTGCGGAGGAAAACTTATGGCCATGCAGAAAGCCGATAAAATCTGGTATAACGGGGAATTTGTTAACTGGGATGATGCCAAATTTCACGTGCTCTCCCACGCACTCCACTATGGGACGTCGTTTTTTGAGGGTGCGCGCTGCTACAAGACAGAGAAAGGATCTGCGTGCTTTCGCCTGGATGACCATGTTAAGCGCTTGTATGATTCGATGAAAATATACCGTACCGAACCGGACTATACCATAAACGAGATCCTTGACGCGATTCTTGAAACTATCAGAGTCAACGGATTGGACGCCTGCTATATCCGCCCGATTGTCTTCCGGGGGTACGGTGAACTCGGTGTCAATCCCGCGCACTGTCCTCTTGAAACGGTCATCGCTGTCTGGGGCTGGGGCGCGTACCTGGGTGCAGAAGCCCTCGAAAAGGGTGTAAAGGTGTGTGTGTCCTCCTGGAATCGGATGGCTCCCAATACGCTGCCAAATATGGCAAAAGTCGGCGCGAACTACATGAACAGCCAGCTCATCAAGATGGATGCGCTCGCCAGTGGTTTTGACGAGGGTATCGGTCTCGACGTTAACGGCATGGTCAGCGAGGCATCGGGGGAGAACGTTTTTCTTGTCAGGGACGGCATTCTGTATACAACGCCGGTCGGAGCCAGCGTTCTGCATGGCATCACCCGTCACTCTATCATAACCATCGCCCGCGAGATGGGGATCGAGGTTGTGGAACAGGCACTGCCGCGCGAGATGCTGTACATCGCCGACGAGGTGTTCTTCACCGGCACGGCGGCCGAAGTGACACCCGTCGCTTCGATCGACAACGTTCGTATCGGTGACGGTGTCCGCGGTCCGGTTACTGAGCGCCTTCAGAAAGCCTTCTTTGATATCGTCTACGGCAGGGTGGAAGATCGGTACGGCTGGTTGCTGTACGTCTGACACCAGGGAAGTATGGAGACTACACTGACTCGACAGGGGGGATTATGAATCGGGGTACACTCGGAATTATCGGCTATGGAAACATGGGGAGTGCCATCACGAACGGGCTGATAAAATCGAAACGTTACCTGCCCTCCGATATTCACATCTTTGATGTCGATGCGGGGAAGCTGTCCAACGCCAAGAACATGGGGCACGTTATCTCCATGTCCGTTGAGCAAGTCGGCGCTGCTGCGGATACGGTGATCCTTGCGGTCAAGCCTGCCGATGCCGGAAGCGTTCTTTCCGAATTGAAGGGATGCGCGAACATCCGGTTGGTGCTGTCTGTTATAGCCGGATTGTCCACCAAAAAGATCGAAGCAGTCCTCACCGATATCCCGGTGATACGGGCTATGCCGAATGCGCCCTGCCTCATCGGTTCAGGGGCGATAGTGATCTCACGGGGCTCGCGCGCACTCGTAGAGCATGCCAAACTGGCGCAGGAAATCATGAATGCTACCGGCATGGTGCTGGAACTGCCGGAAAAAAACATGGATGCGGTTACCGGTCTCTCGGGGAGCGGTCCTGCCTATGTGGCGCTCATGGTCGAGGCGTTGAGCGACGGCGGTGTCAAGATGGGACTGCCGCGTCCGGTGGCCCTTCAGCTTGCGATCCAGACCGTATTCGGTACGGTGAAGATGATCATGGAAAACGACATCCATCCAGCTACCCTGAAGGACTTGGTTGCTTCGCCCGCGGGGACGACCATTGAAGGTATCGCAGCCCTCGAGGCTGGGGGCTTCCGCAGCACAATCATCGAGGCTGTTGAAGCGGCGACGCTGCGGTCGAAAGAGCTTGGCTCGTAGAGATACGTCTGATATCGCCTTCGGTACCATTCCCGCCTGCCGGAAGGATATGCGGGAAAAAAAGAACAGTGCACCATCCCCATCTCCCGTGAGCGGTGAAAAGCAGATTCAATTCCTGCACCGACATTTTGTATTGTCTCCCACCCTTCACCGAATAGTGGGGAACGCCGCGCATGCTGAGTATTTCAGCGGGCACTCGGGACTGATTCTTTTATAAGTCTAAAATTACCTTGAGGATGCGCAAATGGTTGTTATTATAGATTACGGCATGGCGAACCTCGGCAGCGTTCGGAAAGCATTCGAAGCTGTCGGCGGAGAGACGTCGCTGGTCAAACACCCGGAGGGCCTGCGAAATGCCTCACACCTTGTTCTTCCCGGTGTCGGCGCATTCGGTGACGCCATGAAGAACATTCGGAAACGCGGCCTGGACGAAGCCATCATCGAGGCGATAAAAAACGGCGCGGCATTTCTCGGGATTTGTCTCGGGCTTCAGGTGCTGTTCACCGAGAGCGAAGAGAAGGGAACACACACGGGTCTCGGTCTCTTCAGGGGGAAGGTTCGACTCTTCCCGGAGGGGCTTGTCCCGCAGATAGGTTGGAATCAGGCCCATATACGGCGCGAGAACCCCCTGCTCACCGGCATACCGGATCACTCGTATTTTTACTTCGTGCATTCCTACTATGTCGATCCGGAGGAGAGGGAACACGTCATCGCCGAAACGGATTACCACATAGACTATGCTTCGGTTGTCGGGCGCGACCGGGTGTACGGCATCCAGTTTCACCCGGAGAAGAGTCAGCAGAAGGGGCTGGCGATTCTGAAAAACTTTATGGAGTTATAACCATGCTCGTTATTCCGGCTGTTGATATTAAGGATGGAAAGT